>JAAZDH010000338.1 GCA_012512865.1 Clostridiaceae bacterium
TCTCTCCCCTGGCGGCAGCATGCACAACCTCGGAAGTACCTATGGCCGCAAGGTCGCCGTCTCCCTGGTACGTAAACACGATGTTCCCGGGATTAACCCTCTTAATCCCCGTGGCAACAGCTGGAGCCCTTCCATGGGCGGCCTGCACCATGTCGCAATTGAAATATTTGTAATTCTCATAACTGCACCCGACAGAAGATACCCCGATGGTCTTCCCCTCGATTCCCAATTCATCTATAACCTCGGCTACAAGCCTGTGTATGATTCCATGGGTGCACCCGGGGCAATAAAGCATGGACACATTCTTCAAGGCATGGGGCCTTTTAAAAACAGTTTTCATACATCTTCCTCCAGTTATTTTTCTTGATTCATCCAACCAAAGTGCCAGGATTTATTTCTCCATGATTTTCTTTATTTCATCAAGAATCTCCTTTTGTGCAGGAATCATCCCGCCCATCCTACCGTAAAAATATGTCTTGTTTGCACCATTAAGGGCAAGCTTCACATCCTCCAGCATTTGCCCCGCATTAAGCTCCACGGTTAAAAAAGCCCTTGGTACTTGTGCATACTTCAAAAATGCTTCATTCGGAAAAGGCCACAGCGTTATCGGCCTGATAAGACCGACCTTGATACCTTCCCTTTCCGCCTGCTTTATAACATTCTTCACTATCCTGGCCACGGTTCCGAAAGCTGCCACGATAACATCCGCATTTTCACAATTATAAACCTCGACCCGGCATTCGTTTCTTTCAATCTCCCTGTACTTCTGCTGCAATTTCCGGTTGTGTGCTTCCAAAACTTCCGGGTTTATATAAATGGAAGTAATAAAATTGTTTTCCCTTTTCATGCCTGTACCCGTTAAAGCCCAGCTTTTATCTGCATTAAAAATCTCTTCCTCGTCCCTGAATTCAACGATTTCCATCATCTGTCCCAGTATGCCGTCACCCATTATCATTACCGTAACCCTGTACCTGTCTGCAATATTGAATGCTTCAACAGTAAGCTCATATAATTCCTGGACGCTGCACGGAGCCAGCACGACCATTTTATAATCCCCGTGTCCTCCGCCCTTGACGGCCTGGAAATAATCACACTGGGCAGGTAATATGCCTCCCAGCCCGGGGCCGCACCTTACTATATTTACAATTACGGCAGGAAGCTCCGCTCCGGCAAGGTAAGAAATGCACTCCTGTTTCAAGCTTATTCCCGGGCTTGAGGATGACGTCATCGCCCTGGCTCCTGCCGCAGAAGCGCCGTATACCATGTTAATGGCAGCAATCTCGCTTTCCGCCTGTAAAAACGTACCACCCGCTTCAGGCATCCTTTTTGCCAGGTAATGGGCAATTTCCGTCTGGGGGGTTATCGGGTAACCGAAATAAAACCTGCATCCTGCCCGTATTGCTGCCTCCGCTATCACTTCATTTCCGCTCATAAGCAATTTTTCTCCCATTAAAATCCTCCCTCCCTTACTTTTGAACCTCTATCACGCAATCCGGGCATATGATTGCGCAAAAACAACAACCTGTGCATTTCTCCATTTCCGCCACCGCGGCAGGATGAAACCCTTTTGAGTTAAATACATCCTCTTTCTTCATTATTACTATTTTCCTTGGGCATACTGTCGTGCAAAGCCTGCATCCCTTGCACATTTCCTCGTCAAAAATAACTCTTGCCATGACTCCCTCTCCCAATACTGGATTTGCATAAAGCTTTAATTAAACTTCATTTTTCAATTATAAAACTCTTTAGTTACATTTTCAAGCAAATACTTGCATCAAGAGGTGCATTAAATTGATTTGAAGAAAATTTAGGCAAGGACGACTTCCACGGCTAATATGGAGATGGCGTGATGCTTCCACGGCTAATATGGTCGCTTCGGCTACGGATAGTAATGCTTAAGGCTGGCGAAAAAATCCTACCCGTCACACTCGCCATCCATGGCTTAAGGTGACGGCTCGCCACATCCATGTGGCGAATTACGGATTTTTTCTGGCCTTAAGCACAA
>JAAZDH010000339.1 GCA_012512865.1 Clostridiaceae bacterium
GTGTATCGTCAGGAAAATATTTCGGCCCCGCCGGAAGGTGCATTTCGATTTCTTTCAATAATGTATCCGTGCCTTCTCCTGTCAATGCAGATACCGTGATTACCTTGCTGAATTGCAAGTGTTTTTCATATCCAGGTATTAATTTTAACACGTCCTCCCTTTTAGCTATGTCAATTTTATTAATTACTAAAAAAACCGGCACCCTTGTTCTTTTTAGCTGTTCCATTATCTCAATTTCTTCCTTGTTCGGATAGACATGTGTTCCTTCTACCATAAGCAAGGCAACATCAACCCCGACAAGGGAATTTAAGGCAGTTTTGACCATATATTCGTCCAGCATGTTTTTAGGTTTTATGATACCTGGAGTATCAATAAATATCATTTGATAATTATCGCCGGTTATTATTGCTTTTATTGCATTCCTGGTTGTCTGGCACTTGTCTGTAACTATTGATATTTTCTCACCTGTCATCCGGTTGATTAAAGTAGACTTGCCTACATTCGGCTTTCCCACGATTGTTATAAATCCTGATTTAAATTCCATTTAGTCTCTTGCCTCCTGGAATTTAAAATAATAAGGCATCAGTTCTTTTAACTTGTATTCCTTAAAATCCCCCATATTATTACTACATAATACCAAAGTATCATCATGCCCGAATTCAAGGATTACCTGCAAACATATACCGCAAGGGAATGTCTGCTCCCTGCTGTCACTGGCCACGGCAACAGCCTTTATCTTTAATTCACCGTCTGATACCGCTTTTACAATTGCTGTCCTTTCTGCGCAAATAGTAGCACCAAATGAAGCATTTTCAACGTTCACGCCTGTATATACCTTTCCGTTTTCCATCATCACGGAAGCCCCGACCCTGAATTTTGAATAAGGCGCGTATGCCTTGTTTCTTTCTTCCAGTGCCATCTTAACAAGTTCCTTCTTCCAGTCCAAGTTTTCATTTCTCCCTTCCTCTATTCCCTGTTAAGCCCCAGTTTTTCCAGCACTGCTTCCTGCCTGCCTATCATTGCCTCCTCGCTTTTGCTGTCATCATGGTCATAGCCCAGTAGGTGAAAGACTCCATGGGTTGTTAAAAATGCTATTTCCCTTTCAAACGTGTGCCCATATTCCTCTGCCTGCTTATATGCTGTCTCGATGGATATTACAATGTCACCCATAAGAATGCTTTTACTATCCGGGTCCATGTCTCCCAGTGTTGATATGATGGTACCGTTTTTCATTTCAACTATGGGAAATGAAAGTACGTCTGTTGGCGAATCAATACCCCTTAACCTGTTGTTCAGTTCAAAAATTTCCTTGTCATCTACGAGTAAAATACTTATCTCGCACGGTATGCTAAAGCACTCGTATTCCAGGCAAGCTTCCACCGCATTCCTGAGCAGGTTTTCAATTTCCTTTGTTATTCCCAGCTTGTCTTGCATATTTTGTATTATTATTTCCACGTTACTATTATTATTCATGTTTTTGTTAATTTCCATACCTCCACTATTTTCCACGTCCCTGTCAGCTTCCATGTCCCTGTGTAACATCCTCCCTGGTGTTAATAACTTCATTAGCTTTTTCATTGGTATCTTCATTAAATATTTCGTTAATACTTTCATTAAGTTTTTCATCAACTTTCGTTATCGTTTTTTCTTCTGCATCTATTTCAGGGAGTGCATATTTATCATCTTCCAGGAGCTTATTCTTCATTTTTATATCAGGGTATTGCTCCCTTGCATGAAAAAAACCGCTAAATACCCGGATGAAACTGGTGGTAATAATATCCAAATCCTTTAATGTAAGCTCGCTTAAATCCAGTTGCCCGTCCTCCAGCCTTTCCTTTATAATTTTCCGCACAAGGGCTTCAATCTTTCCTTCTGTCCTGTCAGCCATCGAGCGGACGGCAGCTTCCACGGAATCAGCCAGCATTACCACTGCAGCTTCTTTCGATAAAGGCTTGGGGCCCGGGTACCGGTAACCTTCTTGGCTGACTATCACCGGTTGTTTATCATGTTCTATTTCTTTTTGCGCTTTATGATAAAAATATGTAACCAGCGTAGTACCATGGTGCTGCTCGATAGTATCCCTTATTGCATGGGGTAACTTGTGCTTTTCTGCCAGCTTTACTCCATCCTGGGTATGGGAAATGATAACCATGGCGCTCAAGCTGGGAGCCATTTTATCATGCGGATTCTTGGACATCTGGTTTTCAACGAAAAAAACCGGTCTTTTTAATTTCCCTATGTCATGGTAGTAAGCACCCACTCTCGCCAGCAAATAATTGCCTCCCAAGGCTTCCGTTGCCACTTCCGCAAGGTTTCCAACCATCAAACTGTGGTGATAGGTTCCCGGCGCCTCCACCAAAAGTCTTTTTAAAAGACCCTGGTTTGGATTCCCGAGTTCCATGAGCTTAAAAGGGGTAATCAAGTTAAAAGTGATTTCCAGGAAAGGCAAAATGCCGATTGTCATTACCACGGATATCAATCCATTGGCAGACACGATAAGGCTGTCTGTAAGAATGGGTTTCCATTCATTTTTATTAATCATCCCCATGCAAACCACAACAAAAACATTCATAACGGCTGTCAACAACCCGGTTGATGTCAGGGCGCTCCTTTGGTTTACCTTGGAGATAAAAAAAGCAGTAAAGGTACCGCTAATTAGTGCCATGTATAAGAATGTCAAGTTTTCCCTCGTCATAAAAGAAATCGCCACGGCGATAAAACAATTAACAACGATTGCAAGTTTACGGTCAAATAAAATGGCAATTAGCATTGTTGCTATGGAAAACGGTATCAACAAAGGGGAATATATAAAGACAAATCTTGCCACAATAAGGGTCATCAATACTACCATGCATAATACTATTACATCATTTCTCCTTTTGAGTATTTTTACGTTGTAAAATCTAATATAAAGCAACAGGAGTGTTGATGACAAGGCAAGCATTACAAATATTCCAATGGCAAAAGCATAATCCACGCTGCCTGTTTCAACAAGGTTTAAATCCCTGAGCATCTGCATCTTGTCCTCTGTAATGACATCCCCGACACTTACTATTCGAGAACCGCTTTTTACAATTATTTTATTGTTTTTTACGGCATTCTCATATGCTTCTTTTCTCTTTACCTCGGTAAGCTCCTCGTCAATTTCGCTGTTTGGCCTTATTAATCCTTCTAACAAGCTGTTTCCTATCAATGTAAGTTCTTGCCCAAGTTCATATCCCTCCAATTCCTTCTGCAACTTATCTATTTCCTGCGCCAGGTTCTCTATCGTAATTTCATTTGTCATATCATTGCTGACCAAGGTCCTGATTATCTTTTTAAAAGCCACCAATTCATCGTCCAGGGTCGTAGTTAACAGGTAATTTAACTGGTCTTCCGAAATGTGGGCACCAAGGTTTAAATTCTCGATTTCTCCTTCTAATTCCGCGATAACAGGTTCCCGTATGGATTCAACTTCTTCCTCGTAATTTGCTAAATTCGCCTTTAGTCCCTTTTCGCTGATAGCTTGACTAATTCTTTTCCTTGCGCTTTCAATACTTACAAAAAAATCATCAACGCAATTGAGTATTTCTATGGGAACATTTTCTTTCCGAATAATTTCATATGGCACGGATGCTGCAATCTCCTCTGCCCTTTTTTCAGTCAAAAGCGTATTTTCAATGTTCCTTGGGGCAGTTATGTCATAAGGGGATATCATTCCCACGTAAAGTTTATACCTCTTGGGCAGGGCACCATTTAATATAATGGTAAATGATATTGCCAGGGTAAGTATCCCTATAAGTGAGCATTGAAAAGTAGTATTCTTTAAGTAGAATCCAATACTTTTTCTGTTTTTGTCCTTGGTTTTCTTATTATCCTTGCCTTTTTTCCTACTATCGGCCTTTTTGTTTATATCCTTATTTTTTAGAAACAGTATTTCCATCCCCCTAATTGTTTCTTACTTATTTCTTACTTATTTCTTACTTGTTATTATTCTCCTTGTTATTATTCTCCTTATTGTCATGTTCCTCGTATGCCTTGATTATTTTTTGAACCAGTTCGTGTCTTACAACATCCCTTTCGGTTAAAAAAACGAATTCAATTCCTTTTATATTATTCAAAATTTTAATTACTTCCTTCAGCCCGGACTTTTTGTCGCCGGGAAGGTCTATCTGCGTTATATCCCCCGTTATTATTGCTTTTGAACCGAAACCAATGCGCGTTAAAAACATTTTCATCTGCTCCGGGGTTGTATTTTGGGCTTCATCCAGTATTATAAAGGAGTCATCAAGGGTACGCCCCCTCATGTAAGCAAGGGGGGCTATTTCAATTATGCCCTTTTCAATATGCTTTTGATAATTCTCCAAGCCTAGTATTTCATATAAAGCATCGTACAATGGCCTTAGATACGGGTCTACCTTGTTCTGCAAATCCCCGGGTAAAAACCCCAATTTTTCTCCTGCTTCAACAGCAGGCCTGGTAAGGATAATCCGGTTTACCTCCCTGTTCCGAAAAGCTGTTACCGCCATGGCAACCGCAAGGTAGGTTTTACCTGTTCCTGCAGGCCCTATGCCAAACACTATTACATTTTCTTTTATAGCCTTTACATAAGCTTTTTGGCCGTATGTTTTTGGCTTAACATGCTTCCCCCTTGCAGTAATGCATATGGTTTCGGACAAATCTTCATACCTCGTATCCAGCTGGCCGTCTTTTTCCAGCTGTATGATATAGTTAACATTTTGCCGTGTAATGGTTTCTCCTTTTCCTGCAATAGAAATAAGGTACTCAACAATCTTTTCAGCTTTTTCAGCCTGGTCTGCAGGCCCTACGATTTTTATACCGTTGTCCCTGGATATTATTCTTACGCCGAAAGCATCCTCTATTAACCTTATGTTCTCGTCGTAATTGCCAAACAGGTTCATCGCAAATTCAAGCCTGTCAACCTCAACTGCCTTTTCAACTTGTGTTTCCAATCATTCTCCCCCAATCTCTTCAGTAAGTCCAATATCTTCCACGCACTCGACAATGATACTTGCTATTACCTGGCCGTTTTGGTTTTGGGTATAATCAACAACCTGGTTTATTATTTCAGCATCACCAGGTATAATTTTTAAAAGCTTTTTTAAGGCATCTTCCCTTGCAGCCGTTTTTGCTTCATCGATGTTCAGCTCTTTCTCAATCAGCATGTTTTCGTGGAATTCTTCCGTAATAATTCCAAAGGGCAATATAAAATTATCCCCTACTTTTAATACTCTCTTTAATTCTACCTTATCATAGTTTTTAAAATCAATACCCTTATTTAACGGAAGCTTAATTTCCTTGTTAAACAAAATTAATGTATGGATATACTTAACATTGCCTGTCCTTGTTGTTTCAAAAGTCTTTATACTTGCCGTACCGGTGCTTTCATACCATGTCCTGGCCTTTACTTCGGCAATGGAATGTACAAGCCTGCTTTGCCCTGGCTCACGCTCATTTTCGATTACCCCGGATACCAGCAATTGCCCTTTTACCACGGTGTCGCCCTCTTTTACCACTTCACGCCCGTTCTTGACAATTATTGAATGAATTATGCCATCCCTTTCAGCAACAATATTACAAGGCACATCTACCGGTACAAGTATTGGAGGTTCCGTCCTTTCTTCCACGAATACTTTGGCCCTTGTCCCTCTTATTTCAAAACTGGCCCAACTTAATTCCTTCATTTGCAATATCAACGTTTTGGCAATCCTATCCGCGTTAATGCCATACTTTAATACTCCCGGCCTTACTCCCAGGTCATCAAGTTTTCGAAGTATGTCCGAGGTCCTTATATCTTTATTCCCATATATTTCTACATCCCACACAAATGATGCAAGCAAGCTTACAAGCAAGTAGAAAGATACCATTCCGAAAATAAAAGCTTTCCTTCTTTTATACCTAAAAATAAAAAAAGGCAATCCTTTTTCCCCTATAACACTTACCTTGCACCTTGATTTCTCTGCTATGAGCCTTATCATTTCATAACCTTTTATGCTTGTTTTGAGAGTCATGGTATGATTGCTGCGACGGTTTATATCCCATAAAAGCACCTGCCTGCGGGTACATATATTAATAAATCTCTCGAGGGAATACCCTTCCGCCAATATGATAACATATCCCTTTAAATAATTCCACAATCTTGGTAACAGCATAATGGTACTTGGATCCTCCGGGCAATCTTATTTTACAAATTCCAGGGAGTTTATTTCTCCTATTATAATTACGTTCTCCCTGGAAATTTCTTTTATTGACAGGTACTCCCCCTGGATTTTTACAAAGCCATCGAGAGTGCTCAACCTTATTTTTTGCTTTTCAAATTCGACTATGCCCCTGCAATTTTCCACCAACAGCCTGTTATTACCGGTTAAAACCATTTTAGGGGTTCCGAGCATTACTTCCTGGGGTAGTTCCAATATATTGATCAACTTTTCCAGGAAACCGCCGCCAACCCGGTTGCCTTTTTGACCTTGCTTTTCTGTTTTTTTTGCATTGCTGTCTTGCATATCCCCCACCACGGCTTTACCTATTTCCCAATTGAATCCCTGTATAACTCAATATCGCCAAAAGAATAGCCCCGTTCCCTTGCACCTTGAATTATCATATCGAGTGCATCGGCATTATCCTTGGAAACCGCGTGCAAAAGGATAATAGCCCCGTTATGAAGATTATCCATCACTATTTTGTAGGCATAATCAGCTCCTCTTATCTTATCCCTGTACCAATCATCATAAGCAAAGCTCCAAAACATGTTTTCGTATCCAAGCTTGCTTGTCAATGCCAGTGTCCTCTCACTATACTCACCCCTTGGCGGCCGCAAAAAACGCATGCTTTTGCCGAATTTCTCCCTAAAAGCCCTTTCAAGTCCAAGCACTTCTTCTTCAATTTGTTCATCTGTCAGGGACGGAAGGCTGGGATGATTAACCGTATGGTTTCCTACCACATGCCCTTCTTCCACCATTCTTCTCACAAGGTCCTGGTGTTGCTTCAGGTACGGTCCGGTAATGAAAAACACCGCCTTGACCTTGTTTTTTTTAAGGGTGTCAAGAATCTTAGGTGTATACCCGTTTTCATACCCCTCGTCAAAAGTCAGGTAGATTTCCTTCTTGGAGGTATCCCCGAGGTAAAAACCATTATATTTTTCCAATAATTCCGGTGCCCCGGGGTCAGCACCAGGAATCATGTGGTTCGGTCTCCTTGAAATTCCCCAGGATAGCAACTTGTTGCTGTATCCCGTTAATTGTACCTGGCTTGTTTGAACAATCAAATCTTCTACGGAAATATCAGGGGGCTGATTTTCAACGGTTTGAAGGCCGCTAATAATTCTCCCGCTTATTTCGTTACTAAAATCCAGGTTCTCAAAACTGGAATTGTAGACTCCCCCCAGGTCGCTTAAATGATAATATGAAGTTTCTCTATCCATGGAAGTAAAATAATTTACCTGGAGCAAAATAAGAATTGCCAAAAAGACGAGCAATAGCATAAATTTTCTTTTTTTCATTTTATACCCTGCACTCCCCAATACTATTCCATATATAATTATATATGGTTTACAGGAAAAAAATAACCAGCTATTTTGAAGTGGCAGGGGTTAAAAGGTCGGTCTTTAAAACCGTGCTGTCTTCCCGTATCCTAGGTATCACTATTTCGTCGGATTTTTTTACGGTTACTTTTATCTGCTCGAATTCCAGTGCTTCAACAACACCGCCTATCATTTTCAAGGAATGTTCCAGCTGGTCAGGGCTTCCAATGGCCTTTATTACAATGGGTGAGGTTACTTGCCGGCCGTTTATCATTATATAAGGAGAAACATCCCTTATCTCCGTCATTGCAACAACTCTCTCGTCATTTATGGATATGGCTTGGGCTCCCGCGGCCCTCAACTCGTTTACCACCATCTGGATATCCCTGCCTATTACCGTGAAGAAGTCGTCTTCAAGGGTGACAATAACCCCCTTGCCCTTAACATCCGTCAAGCCTGCAAAAATCCTTACGATATCGAGTTCCTTAAGCAGGTTCTTATAAGCCTCGTCACTTCCGGCGTGGGCCGTTTCATACAGGCGGACTTCCTCCTGCAGTCTCTCCACCTGGTTCCTCAGCTCGGCATTGCTTCTTTGAAGCCTGATCAGGTCTTCCTTTAATGTTTCCACCCTCATGTTTTCGTAAGTTGCAATACTTTCATTATAATTGATACTCCTATACTGCCACGCCACCATCGTGCCCAGTATCAGGCAGATAACCGTAATTGCTATATTCCTTCCGGTATTTTTCATTGTACCCATCACTCAACCACCTTAAGCATGGATATTGCCTTTGCCGGATCTTTTCCGTACTTGGGGACCAATACCCTGCCGGATTTAGTTATTGAAACTTGTATACCTTCCTTTTGCATCAGCACAACTCTTTCGCAGTTTATTATGCTTTCGTATAATTGCTCCATGGGACCGATTACATGAATAATATAAGGGGCGGAATAACGATCCATGTTTACCCTTATGGTCGGTCCCGCACAAACCTGTTCGCTTGTCGCAATTATCCTTTCCCCGTTTATTGATATGGCCTGGGCTCCTGCCTTCTTCAGCTCATTCATCAGCACCCGTATATCACCGTCATGTATTATATGCCGGTCCGGCCTGTCAGATTTTCTCTCGGGAGCATCTTCAAGCTTTATAACCAATCCTGGGCCCTGGACATCCGTCAAGCCCGCCATGCGTTTTAACGCATTGAGTTCTTCCCACAAGAATTTTAACCTAATATCATCATTTATTTGGATGTAGCTCATTAAGTACTCTTCTTTTCTATGGTTGAATTCCTCTGCCTGGAGTTTTAATTCTTCTTCTATTTTCTTCTCCTGGTCAAGCTGGGCTATCAGTTTTTCAATGCTTAAAAAGGATTCTGTTTTTTCATTTTTTGTATATAATGTACTCCTGTATTGTAATGCTATTATAATGCCCAGGAAAATGTATATTAAGAAAAATATAAAATTACTGCCTTTTTTCATTTCCCAACCCCAAGCCCCGTTTAATTTCAAATAATTAAAGAAGCACTCTCATTCAATGGTACAAGCATAAGTTCGAAAGCAAGCCAAATGTAAACAAGCTTAAATATAATACATAATGCACCTCTTGAAACAAGTATAATGTACTCCTTGTTTTAATTTTACTTTTTGTAAGCATTTATTTCAAGTATAAATTTATTAGATGGGCGGCGACCAAACCATGCCAGGTTACTTTTCCCTGCTGATTTTTCTTATTTTATCCGCATAGGCTGTACTCAATTCTTCTGCGAACTCCTGGCTGTGGCTTTCGCTTATTACCCTGCAAATCGGCAGCTCGGCATCAGGCAGGATAAGGACCCAGCCATCATCGTTATATATTTTTACTCCTTCCAGGGTTTCTATCGCTTTTCCGGGCTGCTCCTGCATAATATGCCTTATGACCTTCCCTTTTGCATTCCAAGGGCACTCCACCTCTTTTTTATCCATGTGGAATACAGGTACCATGTCGACCATGTCTGAAAGCTTATACTTGTTGATTGACATGAAATCAAGGATTTTAACAAGCCCTCCTATGGCGTCAAAGTGCAGTATGAATTGATCCAGCATTCCTTCATCCTGGCCATTTCCCAGTAATTTATACATAATGTCATGGGTGGAAGTCTTTGTCCTTAAAACCTTGCCATTATATTCCGCTGCTATTTTTTCAATGATGTGACTGGCCGATACGGGAACAACAACAGTACCGCCTTTAATCATTCTGAACAGCATGATGGATATGAGGGCAAAATACATGTCCTCGGTTATTATCCTGCCTTTATTATCCACCAGCATCATTTTTTCTGAAAAATCTTCCACGGAAACTCCCACGTCATAATTTCCAAGCTTGACATAACTCGTAAAATAGTTTACGTTGTCCGAGGCCATGCTGGTTCTTTTTGTCCTTGTATTTACGAATCTCAAGTTCAATATTTCCACCATGCAGCCTAGCTGTTCAAGCACATTCTTGATTATCCCGGCAACAAATTGCGATGTTGTGTTTACAACGATTTTATAGTTCATTTTCCTCGATTTAACGCTATTAACAATATTCCCGGTATAGAAATCGCTGTAATTCGAGGTTGGTATGACATCCTTTATGCAATCACCTTCACATCTTAAGAAATCCTCCCGTATAAAAACGTTTTCAATTTTTCTTTCCAGTGCCCTGCCGATATTGCACCCATTCTCATCCATGATGTCTATATACAACCGTTCCGGGTCGTGACGCGAAGTGCCTATATGTATACCTCCTCCAGTATTATAAAACCTGATGGCTGTCCTTGCTATGGGAAGGAGCATTTCTCCAAAATCGCGCACCTCGATCCCGGTGGTTAACAGGCCCGCTATAAATGACATCTTTATCATCTTTGATGCAGGGTTGTTGTCACAACTTACGCCGACGATCTTCTTATCCTTTAAAACGGCCCCGCAGGAAGCTCCAAGTTTTGATGCATATTCAGGAGTAATATCCACGTTAATTTCCCCGGTCACTCCCCTGTTCCCGAAAATCTTTTTCGTGTATTTTGCCCCCCAGACAAGATTGGAATTGACCTCCGTTCCTTCGTCAATTAACTTGTTGGGCCATATTTTTATATTTGGTTTTATAATTGCATTCTCCTTAATCGTGGTATCATCTCCTATTATGGAGTTTTCAAATGCCCGTGAAGAACTATGCATGTGTACCTTGTTGCATACAACGCTTCCCCTTAATTCAGCACTATTACCAATAAGGCAGTTTTTCCACAAAATGCTTCTTTTTATCGTTGTACGTCCTTCAATTATGTTTGAATCCCCAACTACCGAATACTTTTCAATTACACTGCTTTTTTTTATTCTTGTATGCTTTCCGATAACACATGGAGCTTGAATTACAACATCATCGTCTATTACCGTTCCTTCACCGACCCATACTTTCTCCCTTATCTCTTTTCCCGGGATATTTACTTTAACTTTCCCATCCAGGACATCAATGTGAGATTGGATATATACTTCAGGGTCTCCAATATCACACCAGTAGTCTTCAATGATATATCCATACATTGGAAATCCTTTTTTTAATAAAATCGGGAACAAATCCTTGCTGAAGTCAAACATTTCATTCTTGTCAAAAAGCCCCAGTACAACGGGTGATAATATATATATACCTGTATTTACCGTATCGCTGAATACTTCCCCCCAGCTCGGCTTTTCCAGAAACCGGGTGACTCTTCCTTCTTCATCTGTTATTACTATCCCATATTCTAAGGGAACATCAACTTTTTTTATCAGCAAAGTTGCCACCGACCCCTTTTTGAAGTGAAAATCAACGGCTTCCTTGAGATTGGCATCTGTCAATGCATCACCGCTTATAACGATAAAAGTATCGTCAAGGAATTCTTCTGCATTCTTAACACTTCCTGCCGTGCCAAGAGGGACATTTTCGATAAAATACTCCAGGTGTACTCCAAGGTCTTCCCCGTTTCCAAAGAAGTCTTTAATCACATCAGGCATATATTGAAGGGTTACAGCTATTTCAAAAAAGCCATGCTTTTTGAGCAATTCAATTATATGCGCCATCACAGGTTTATTAACTATTGGTACCATTGGTTTCGGCATGTTGCATGTTAACGGCCTTAACCTTGTCCCTTCCCCACCGGCCATTATAACAGCTTTCATTAGATTCGCCCTTCCCTTCTTTTAAAATAAACTTAATTTTCCATGCAAATTTACTTAATCTAGTCAAAAAATGCTGCAAGCTTGGCCTTGGTCCAAGATTAATTGAACTCATGATAAGAAGCAGCAAATACAAATTTTATTATTCGCAATAAATTGAAAACTATTCCCCCTGTAAAGGTTCAATTATTATACAATGATGCATTTTTCCTCAACGTATTTTTTAGCTTTCACCAGAGAATAATAAGTCAAAGAAGAAAGGAGGAGTTATATGCCAAGAATTAACAAAACTGCAACATCTTTTACGAACAGTACCGAATATCTCAAAAACGGGGTATCCATAAGCCCGGCAATACCATCCGTGGGAGACAAGGCCAAAATCGAATATAGCGGCCTGCTTGCGCAAAGCGGCGCTCACCATGTGTATGTACACGTTGGATATGGAGACAAGTGGGACAGCTTGTATGATTACCCGATGACCCGCACAGATAAAGGATTTGAAGTAAGTATACCCGTTCTTAAAGCTGATAAACTAAATGTTTGTTTCAAGGACTGTGCAAATAATTGGGATAATAACTCTGGAAAAAACTATATTTTTGATACAATACAGTAATGTATAACCGGTTTTATTTTCTTATGCCACGGCCGGTTCCAGGTTTTGTTTAAAAAAACTGCAAACCGGCTTTTTTCTCTTCTTCTCTTTTTCAGGATGTTCCCGGCAAGTCTTATAAAGTAATAAAAATTCTTAATTACCTGTCGAAAGTAAATTTATTATGGTAAAATCAAAAATATAGAAAACATATATATGAAAAATATGAAATGAAAGGATGACAAAATGGCAGGAAAAATAAGGATACGGGGAGCCTGACCGGCTTGACCTTGTAACTGGTAAAAGGTAAAATTTTATCGGGAGTGGTTAAATAAAATGAGGTATGTCAGGATAGACGCTCTTAAAGAAGGAATGATAAATGGCAAGCCTATTTTTGGGCAGAATTCGGAGCTTCTTTTGCGTGAAGGAGTTGTACTTCGCGAACCATATATTAGAAGGTTAAAAGAAATGGGTTACCAGGGCATATATATCAAGGATCTCTTTTCCGATGGCATTACCGTTAACGATATAATCGACCCTGCCCTCAGGATTGAGTGTGTTAAGACAATAAAAGATGCATATTTATGTGTCAGCAAGGAAAAAATTATTCACAGTAATATTGTCCAAAAGCTTAAAACACTTCTGGATAAAATTATAGACAGCGTTACATCTAATGATGAGCTTTTGATGAATATTATTGATTTGAAAAATTACGACGATTATACTTATTCGCATTCGGTTAATGTTACCATATTATCATTGTCTGTTGGATATGTCATGGGTTTGAGCAAAAATATGCTTTTTTGTCTCGGGATGGCTGCTTTGCTCCATGACATAGGCAAAGTGTTTATCCCCAGGGACATAATAAATAAAAGCAGCAAACTAAACGAAAAGGAATTGGAAATAGTTAGAACCCATTCGTTTAAAGGATATCAAATTCTGAAAGATAACAACTCATTTTCCTATTATTCAAGCATTGGAGTGCTGCATCACCACGAAAAATACAATGGA
>JAAZDH010000340.1 GCA_012512865.1 Clostridiaceae bacterium
GCTCGATAGCACATGGCTTACATGCCCTTCTGTACATCTTCCCTCGCACTCTTCTTCTCCGTATATCGTTATCGCTTCCCAGTTGTTAAGTATATATCTCCTAAAATTTTTGATTCTTTCCCTTTCTTTATCACTTTGGGATTCCCTAAGCATTACCCTGGTTATTTGCTTAAACTTCTCTTTTTCTCCATCCTTCATTAAAGGATGGTCTCTCGCTTTTATTTATCCTGCAAAAATTTTACGCTATGTTTAAACAAGTTAAAATAAAATTTATAAAATGTTACTATAAACTGGGGATTGACTAAGCGCCCGGGTAAAGCTTAAACCAAGAAAAAGCGAAGGTATCGCTTTGTTTAAATGTTTATATCGTTACTTATTAATGTTTCTTTTAACAATGTTACTTCTTCCGGAGTCAATGTTTTAAAAGTTTTGCGACAATTACCCATCGGTATTCCCATCATCTCTAGTATTGCCTTTTCTCCTTGAAAAACCCCAACTTTAACCAGTACTTCAATAATATTATTAACTTTATTCTGAATTATTTTAGCCTCATCTACCCTGTTATTGTCAAAAAGTTGTTTTATCTCTATAAATTTTTCCGCCATAAAGTTATACGTACTTCCAATACCACCATCCGCACCTGCGGCCAAACCTGATAAAAACATCTCATCGTATCCAGTATAAACGATAATATCATTACGGTATTGCTTGAATCTCTCTAGTGAGAAAAAATCACTGGAAGTATGTTTAATTCCTATTATACGCTTATTATCTAAAAATGCTCCAATATTGGCACTATCAAAAGTAACCCCGGAAAATGAGGGGAAATTATATATAATCAAGGGTAAATCAACTGCATTCAGTAAATCGAAATAGTATCTTTTTATCTCATCGAAAGAAAAGTTGTAATAAAACGGCGGTATACTTGATATTGCATCAGCCCCCAATGCTTGTGCATGCTTTGCAAGTTCAATAGCATTATTTGTAGAAATGAACCCTACATGTGCAATGATTGTAACCTGGTTCGAGCATTCCTCCAATACTATTTCAAGGATTTCTTTTCTTTCATCCAGGCTCATAAGAAATGCTTCGGCTGTACTTCCCCCAACATAGAACCCATCAACTCCTTTATCAATATTCATTTTTACAAGTTGTCCCAAGGCTTGTTTATTTATTTGGTCTTCACCTGTGAATGGTGTTAATAAAGCTGGAAATATACCTCTGAATTTGCTGTTCATTTTTTTATTCCCTCCAAATATTCTAAAGTTATTTTAAATCCATGTTGCACGTGTTGTCTTGGGTTATGAGCATGAGTTATAGTTTCAAGTACAATACCGTATTATTTTACAATATTTTAGTTAACGTTTTCTACTAAAAAATTAGTTTTTCGATGTTGCCGATACCTACTGCATCCCGTTCAAAGCCGAGATATACAAATATATTATGCATACTGCACCCTTCCATGCTGGAAAGTGGACATTTCCCAGGCCGATTATTCAGTTCTCCGGTTCTTTCTACATATGATTGAGTATTTCAAAAAAATCATCTCTACGTCTCAATAACATCCCTCCATTTCGCTCTCCCCATTTTGTTTAAGCTTATAAATACCTTTATAAATTCACATTAATCATAACATTAATCGTGGAATTATAAAACCTATTTATATCTCATCCAGCTTTGTGTACTTATTTATTATG
Source organism: Clostridiaceae bacterium (assembly GCA_012512865.1). Classification (GTDB taxonomy): domain Bacteria; phylum Bacillota; class Clostridia; order Acetivibrionales; family DUMC01; genus Ch48. Next base: position 1,698 of record JAAZDH010000340.1, read on the forward strand.
ATTCATTATTTGTATTTATTGTTTCCTAGTAGTATATTTTAAATATATAGTGTTCTAACTAGTAATAACAGTAGGTGTAATTTTAATTTTTATATTTATAAGTGATTATATAAGTATTTATTAAGAAATGTATTAGGAGGTCAGCCTATGCGTTTCAGGCAAGTACATTTGGATTTTCACACATCTGAAGCAATTGGAGGAATAGGTTCGCGCTTCTCGAAGAAACAATTTCAAGGAATGCTTAAATTAGGTCATGTAAATTCTATAACAGTATTTGCAAAATGCCATCACGGCTGGTCATATTATCCAACCAAGGCCGGTGAAATGCATCCTGGACTTAAATTTGATCTATTAGGGGAAATGATAGATGCAGCACACGAAATCAATGTAAAAACACCTGTTTATATTTCTGCTGGATTGGATGAAAAAATTGCCAGGCGGCATCCTGAATGGCTAATAAGGAATAAAGACGAAAGCCTTGTATGGGTAAAGGATTTTTTTACTCCCGGCTACCATGATCTTTGCTTTAACAACCCTTACTTGGATTACTTGGTTGAACAAGTAAAAGAGGTAGTTTCAGATTATGATATAGATGGCGTATTTTTAGACATTGTAAAGATAAGAAAATGTTATTGTCAAAATTGTATAAGAACTTTACTTGAGGAAGGAAAAAACCCATTTGATGAAAATGCTGTTATAGAATTAGCTGAAAGAAGATTTGCTAATTATACAAAAAGAATCAAGGAAGTAATACATAGCATAAAGCCTGGCATGAAAATATTCCATAACGGGGGACATATACGCCGTGGCAGAAGAGACCTGATAGCAGCAAACACTCATCTTGAAATCGAGTCCTTGCCTACAGGTGAGTGGGGATATGATCATTTTCCTCTTACAGCACGTTATGTGCAGAACCTAGGTATAGAATATGTGGGACAGACGGGAAAGTTCCACACCAAGTGGGGGGAATTCGGAGGTTACAAGCATCCAAATGCATTAAGGTATGAAACATCTTTGTGTCTTGCTAATGGTGCTGCCTGCTCAATAGGAGACCAACTTCATCCAGAAGGATTGATGGATAAGGCTACATATGCACTTATTAGAACTGCTTATAAAGAGGTGGAAGAAAAAGAAAAGTGGTGCTACGTTGCAAAAAATATAGCTGATGTAGCTTTATTATCCTTGGAAGCTTACGATTCAAAACATTGCGATGCGAATGGTAGTGAATACAGCGTAAGATGTAAGACTGACGAAGGTGCTTTAAGAATATTGCTTGAAGGCAAATTTTTATTTGATATTATTGACCTTGAAGAAGATTTCAACAAGTATAAAGTTTTAATTTTACCGGATAAGATTAGGATTGATAATCAACTAAAGGAAAAAATCGAGTCATTTTTATGCAATGGAGGGAAAATTCTTGCCACGGGAGAGTCGGGGCTTTGGGAGAACGAAAATGGTGAAGTAAACAATAATGGTAATATAAATAAAGATACTAGCACTGCCGTAAAAAAATTATTTGCAATTGACCTGGGCGTAAAATGGCTAGGAGAAAACCTATATAGACCTGATTACTTTAGGCCCAATTTTGAATTGAAAAATTTTAGAAATGCTGCATTTGTAATGTATTCCCAGGGGCAGAAAATAGAACTTGATAATGGTGTTGAGCTGGGCAGGAGAGAAAATCATTATTTCAACCGGGACATTTTTACTTTTTGCTCCCACAAGCACACGCCCAATAGCTTTGATTATGGCGGTTCCGGTATGATTGAAAGTTCAAATGGTATTTACATTGCTTGGAATTTGTTCGAGGAATATGCAACCATAGGAAGTATAATTTTAAAAGATATAATTATATTCGCATTGGAAAAACTCCTCGGGGAAAAACGAACATTGATAACGAACCTCCCGGCACAAGGAATTGTTACTCTGACATACCAAGAGCAATGCAAAAGGTATGTTAATCACCTGCTTTATGCATCACCTGTAAGGAGAGGTGAAAGCATAGAAATTATCGAGGACATAATCCCCATATATAATGTTGAGGTTGCCGTAAAGGTTCCGCTTAAAGCCAAAAATGTATATCTCGCACCGCAAAACACAAAGATTGATTTTAAACAGGATGGCGACACAGTGAAATACACGTTACCGAAGCTAGAGTGTCACCAGATGATTGTTATAGAATGATACTATGTATGATACTATCGTTCAATGTCATCGGCAGCACATACGGCTTCGCGGCTACGCGGCCACATTATCATATAATATCAACTTTAATAGCAAAAAGTGTAAAACTTTTGTAGACCTTAGAAATAGCAGACTACAAAGGTTTTTTAGTGGGGTTAACTAAATGTTAAAATCGCCACAATCAAGAACGAAATACAATGCATTTAGTTTATATACGACGATGCTTTTACCTTTAAACAACAGCCATAATTCATTTTTAGGCATAACAATAACACCCTCCAATGAAAACGATAATTATGTTGCTTATATTGATTTCACAAAATTTCATATACAATAACTCAGCCCATGTTTGCCTTCCACAATTTTATGGATACATTCAATCTTTCTTGTCTTCCTTTGCCCATCCTATCCACTTGTCTCTCTCTTCCAATAACCATGCCGAGGTTAAAAAACTGTATGCATCCTAACTCTATATCCCCTGATTTTATAAAGTATTGCAGCCGTGAACCAAATACCCACTTGTCCCCAAGTACTTGTGTCAAACTGGTATTCTTTTCACCTTACTACACATTTCCTCTGGTGCCTGGTATCGAGCGGGAGTAGGTGTATAACCCCCTCTGCTTCCGGTTCCTTAAATAACCTTACACATTGTACCTGTTTAGCATTCCCTGCTGGTGTTGCCCAGCCAATTAACTCACATATTGTAGCCGCTAATTCGGTCCTCGGTATCTCCGAATACTTGCTACACGCACATTTTATTATTTCTATATCTTCAGAAGCGATTGTCCTGCCTGAAAATATCCTATTAGTATTGTTCATGACTTGTCTACCTATCTTTCCAAGCCTATCATACAATACTAATATCTCGCCTGTTAACCCCCGTTTTGAGAGAATATTTTTTACTAATCTCTGTAACCCTCTCTTTCTCTTGCTTTCACCTTCATGCTTCATTTCTGGACCGGGTACGAGTAATTGCTTGGGCCTGGCAATAGCCTGTACTTGGTGATAGCCTGGATCTGGCAATAGCCTGGTTCTGGCAATAGCCTGGACCTGGCAATAGCTTGGGGCTGTCAATGGCTTAAGCCGGGCTCTTGTTTCCTTTTCCGCCAGTTTTGCCATAATTCCATTACTTTTTCATCTATGGCTATCGGCTTAAACCCTGTTTTAAAAGCAGGGGATTTATCGAGCGTGAAGTCCCCTTTGCATGGGTCCTTGAAAAGAGGATCGGCAACGATGGAATGCAGGTCATGCCCGAACAAGGCCCTCCACTGTTCCAGCGAGTATTCCGTTTCGCCCTTGAAGAACGGTTCTTTACCCGAAATATCCCATATAAGGTTTGAATCGCTAATAAAGCTTTTATCCTTAAACTTCATGTGATAGCCCTCTAGGAATATGGGGCTGTTATCTGCAAGGATAATGTTCCGTTCAAAGGTAAAACCGTTGTGTTCCTCCGTGCGTCCATAGGATACGAGGGCTTCCCTACCAAAGGCAAATATATTGTTGCGTACGATATTTTCCCGGCCATAGTGTTGAAAAAAGCCCGTGCTTGCCATGGAGTAGCAAATATTATTCTCAATTATTATATGTGAGCTTCCTTCGTCGGTGTAAATTGCCCATCCTCCATAATTGGCCTTTTTAATATTATGGATGACATTGCCCCTCACTACCGTCCCGGGCTGTACTCCAAGCAGGTAAATACCGCCCATATCGCTTAAAATTCCTGACCCTATGTGATGAATATAATTATTCTCTATCCTGTTATTTCCAAGGTTGTTATCGGCATAACCCCATACCCAGCCGCATGAAATCCCGGTGTAATGAAGATGGTGGATATGGTTGTGGGATATTTCATTATGGGATGAATGCCCGCATAATATACCTACCGCTGAATGAAAAACCCTCCCGCAATGGTAGATGTGATTGCCCGTCACCAGGTTGTACTGCGTATACGTGTTTTTATGGCTGTTAATATCTCCGCCGTCTATTTTAATTCCTCCAGCCCCGGCATTATATATTTCATTTCCGCTTACCCTGATGCTCCTGCAGCCCTCTGAAATTTCAATGCCATAATACCCGGCATTTTCCAGTATGCAATCTTCTATTGAGCAATTCATTGCATATTTCAAGCAAATAACTCCCGGGACATTTTTTGCAGCCTGGGTGGCACCTGCATAAACAGTATCAAGTTCCCTTGCATGCCTTCTAGGTCTGTGTTTCCAGCCGGTATTTCGTATTTTTAAGCCCTTAAAACTTATGTATTCCACGTATTTACCATCAAATTCAGCTCCTTCCAGGAGTAATGCCTGCTCGGCAACGGGTGCGAAAATTTGAGTATTTTCCGGGGTTTCTCCGGGCATTGGTATGTAGTAAAGCTTGCCCCTTTTCCTGTCAAGGTACCACTGGCCTGGTTTGTTCAAGGCTTCAAATACGTTCTCCACGTAATATTTTGAATATCCTTTCCTATTGTCGTCTATAAGGGTAAAACTGCTCTTGTAACGGCACTTCACCATCTTCTTATCCTCATCTATATATTCTATGGGCATCCTTTCTTCTACCCAGTAGTGCAGCATTACAATATCAACATCATTAATGTTTTGCCAGTTTCTTATGTCATTTTCGTTATACTCAAATGTATCACTTCCATCAAATAAGCCTGCTGCAGACAAATCCGTTCCAGACACGTTTTTAATACGAAAACATCCTTGCTCCGGGAGCCGGGTCCTGTTCCTGGTCTCACCGTTAACCGTAAGCTGCCTGAAATACCATTTTCCCTCGGCTGCTTCAGGTATATAAGTTACCCATACCTCGAGACCGTTGCTTAACTTCTCCCTTGCCCAGCCGGTTATTCTTTTTCCCCCGTCGAAAACAGGTGTTTCTCCCGGGTAAGCGCAATATGTTACCGGCCAGCTATCTTCATGGGTAAATTGTAACGGTTGTTTAAGCGGGTAAATGCCTCCCCTCAAAAATACTTTTACAGGAAAGCTTAGTTTTCCCAGCTTTTTTAAGCTACGCAATGTATCCCTTGCCTTCTCAATTGTAGCAAAAGGCCCATCGCTTCCTGCCTCGTCAGGATTCGGCAGTCTGCCAGACCACCGGTCGTTACCACAAGGTGATACATAGAAAACCAGTTCGCCATTAGCAGTATTTGTATTTTTATTCATAACGACCCCCCAATCCGCCATTTTAAAACACTTTGAATTTTTTGCATGTTTTTTAGCATTTTTACTTTTCATGCTTTGTAATTTTTATATTATAGTTTTCCCATTGTTTTTTACCGATGTTAATAATATTGTTTTGTTATTTCCTCTTTTACACTTCAAAAATTTAGCGCATCAAAAACTATTCTTCCTTCTGCATGGGCCGGCTGCGGATAGCCTAGGGCATAACACAAGGTAGGAGCTGCATCATAAAGATGGACACATCTGCTAATAACTTCCCCTTTCTTAAATCCTGGTCCTGCTATGACAAACAATGCACGCATATCCCCCGTACTTGTTCTTGCCGTAGGTATCTGGCAGGCATGAACGCCCCCATAATATCCTCCAATAGTAGTTCCTGCCAATCCATATACAACATCCCCGCAATATTCTCCTCCTTGACCTGCCAGGCCTGCTTCTTCCCTTCTTAATGCAAAGGCAAGCGCACAAATTCCTTTTTTATCATCCCTGAATCCATCTTGCAGGACTTTAATAATTCTATTAACAACCATATCATAGTCCCTTTCGTCCACTATTCCATGGGGGTCCCTTCCTTTCAAATTAACATATACATGGCATGTACCTACGGGATAAGCCAGGGTCCTGCTCCAGTCCACCGTCTTTTTCCCCGGGACCCCGGTGTCGTTGTATGCTAGCAATCCAGCTCTCTCAAGAACTGTAAAAGGACTTATGATTGTATTATAGCCCATGGAACCATGGTCAGAAACTGCCACTATAGTAGTTTCTTCATCGACAAAATCAATAATCTTCCCAAGAAATTCATCAGCCAGCATGTAAGCATCCTCGTATAATTGATGGGCTTCGCGAAATTCCCTGTCACTTGCGGGGACTAATCCTTCAAAAATACTCCTGTACTGGTGGTTAATAGTATCCAGGTATACCGAATAAACAACCGTTATGTCCACTTCATGGTTTTCCCATGTTTTTTTCATTAGCTGCCATTGCCAATCAAAGTTCATGGCTTCCAATTCAAGAAATGTTTTATAATCAATCCCATTGTTTAAGTACTTGTGATGCCCGTGACTTGGAAAGATTCCGGGTATGGCCAGGGCTTCATCCCTAAAATAAGAGGGTGTAATATACCTTGCCGCATCTCCTGCCTCGTTAAAAAATATTTTAAATTTTCTCTCCCCGGCATTTGCATAAAATAGTTTTGCCCTAAACCTGCAAGCAATGATTCCATCTTTGCCTTCCAGTTCCCTTACA
>JAAZDH010000341.1 GCA_012512865.1 Clostridiaceae bacterium
ATTGAGTTTTTAGTGTGATATCATAGGAGATGGGCCGTTATTTGGTAAAATTAATAAGCAAATAAAACAATATAATTTACAAGGAAAAGTAAATTTGAGTGGCGCAGTTGATTCTGAAAAAGTTAAAGAATATTTAAGTAAAGCTGATTTATTTGTTTTACCATGTATAAAAACTAGTAATGGGGACATGGATGGAATTCCTGTGGCTTTGATGGAGGCTATGGCTTTTGAAGTGCCAGTTATATCCACTAATATTTCAGGAATACCAGAATTAATAATAAATGGCTATAATGGAGTTATAGTAGAAGAGAAAAATCACGTTGAATTAGCTGATGCTATTCAATCTTTGCTCTTAAATAAAGATTTAAGAGAAAAATATGGGAAAAATGGAAGAATACATATAATTAATGAATTTGATTTATATGCCAATGTTAATAGACTAATATCGTTATTCAATAACGATATAGTGGTGTAACAGTAATTTAAATAGTTTCTGTTGAAAAGCTTTCTACACTGAAAACTATTTATCGATTTATTATTTCCCTTACTAAAAGAGGAGCTCCTGAAGAAAAACCTTGCCGCTGGCAGGCTGGATTTTACCACCGATTGCAGAGTAGCATACAAAGATGCCGATGCCATATTCATAGGCGTGGGTACACCAGAACAGCCTGACGGCTCGGCAAACCTGTGCTATATAGCAACCATTGCACGGCAAATTGCCGAAACTGTGGAGAAAGACTGTCTTGTTGTGGTAAAGTCCACTGTTCCCGTTGGCACTGCCGATAAGGTAGAGCAGTTTATAAAAGACTTCCTGGTTCACGATGTAAAGGTGGAGGTAGCTTCAAATCCAGAGTTTTTATCTCAGGGTTCTGCAGTGCATGATACCTTTCATGCTGCAAGGATAGTCATAGGTGCCGAGAGCAAGTGGGCAGAAGAAATGCTCAGGAAGATATACGAGCCGTTTAATCTTCCGATTGTATCGGTGAGCAGAAGGTCAGCTGAGATGATAAAGTATGCCTGCAATAATTTCCTGGCTCTCAAGATATCCTTTATGAACGATATTGCCAATCTCTGCGAGCTGGTAGGTGCGGATATACAGGATGTTGCTCTAGGCATGTCGTATGATGAGCGTATAGGCAGCAAGTTTTTGAACGCCGGTGTGGGGTACGGTGGTTCATGTTTCCCCAAGGATACCAAAGCGCTTTTGTACCTGGCAAGACAACACGGGTATGAATTAATGACGGTTAAAGCTGCAATTGATGTAAACAAGGATCAAAAGACGATACTTTACAGATAGGCAAGCAGGAGGCTTATTACGTTTAACGACCTCAAGGTGGCGGTGCTGGGGTTAACGTTCAAGCCTGGGACCGATGATTTAAGGGAAGCGCCATCGCTTGATAATATTCCTTTGCTGCTTGAGCAGGGCGCAAACATATATGCCTATGACCCTGTTGGTATGGATAACTTTAAAAAGATATATCCTGAAGGTCCCTGCATGAATGGGAGCATAAGATGTGTAGACAAAATAGAGGATGTTTTAAAGGATGCCAATGTATGCTTTATATTCACTGAATGGGATGAGATAAAGGCAGTCAAGCCGGAGACTTATAAAAAGCTTATGAGGACACCATTGGTCTATGACGGAAGGAATATTTATAAAATACAGGATATGAAAGA
>JAAZDH010000042.1 GCA_012512865.1 Clostridiaceae bacterium
AAAGAGTCAAGAAGTATGTTCCAGGAGGGAGGATATATAAAAACAAAGGAATTGCAAAATGAATATTGAAAAAGATTTGCCAGGATGAATCATCCATTTTTTTTGTTTCATTTTGCCTATTAATATGATAAACTGTTAATGGATGGAATTTTAATAAAAGGAGATTGGTTTATGCATGGAAATAGATTAATGCTAAGACTGGTAATTTCCATGTTGGTTATTATATGTATAGGATTAACTGCCGGCTGTTCTGTTTTACAACCCGGATCACCGACAAGTAATGAGAATGAAGCTATAACTGAAGCTATTGATAAAAGTGCAGGTGCAGGTAACGACATAGAAGGAGTAGCGGAATCAAATAATCCCGGCGAAATACAGGTTTCACAAAAAACCGGCGATATGACTGCCGGGCAGGAAGCCGGCGATGTAAAGGTTAAGCAGGCAAAACCGCTTGAAGAAGGCGATTTTACGGTTATTTACAAGGGATTCAATATAAATGAATATATGGCCATCAGTGACTTAAATGATAATTTGGGTTTCGGGGAATATGTTTTAATAAGCGAGTACAATAATGCCAAGAGATGGACGAGGATATATCCGGGGGATGGCAGTATAGATATAAGGTTGGAATTTATTAGCAAGGGCACGAAAGATTACATTGTTTCAGCCGAATTATTAACAATTCCAACAATCAGGGGGATTGCCGTCGGTGATAGCCGGGATAAGTTAATAGAAGTTTACGGGGAGCCGGTTCCGAGTAAAAGCAGCGGAGAAACCGGGTATTCTTTAGAATATTCTTTAGGCTCAAGGAGCATCTTATTTGATATTGATAATACCACATCAACAATAACAAGAGTATTAATAGATTACAACCTGGATATGTCAATTGCAGATCAGCTAGGTAAATCAATGGAGGATAATTCGGCGGATGTAATTTCGATAGATGAGGCAGAAAAAGCTGTCGAGGATTTATGCAGAAAGCCTGATATTGACGTACATGCATATCATAATGAAAAATTTGATATTGTAATAGATGGAGTAAAATACTACTACGTTGATGTTCTTTATGGCCTGTTAATGCTTAAAAAGCCGGTACTCGGAGATGATGAAATCTACAAGGTTTTTGTTAGCAGTGAGGATAAGTCAATTTACGAAGTTGTTGAAGATAGTGATGGGGAGTTGACCATTGGCAATAAGCTTAAAGATTAGCAACGAAATAAATAGGTAACAAAATGCAGGATGGGTGAAAACCACCCATCCTGCTTGCTAAAACCCAGTATGTTTCAGAACTTACTGCTTTTCTGCAAATACCGACTCATTATAAACATCTGTCAACTGTTGCACGGGAGTATCATAAGGTTTTACCCAGCCTTTTCTAATAGCTAATTCGGTTAATGCGGCATATCCATTCATAACCTGTGTCAGGTTTGAAGAAAGCATCGCCTTAAGTTCCGGCGTAGTGCTTGCCATTGCCGCGGCAAAATAGGCATTTGCCATTCCTTTTGAAGCGGCAAGCATGTTGGTCATAATTACATCATCACTAATATCCGTATTGCTTTTTACAATATTTCCGATAAATGAAACCATTTTATTGAACCTCCTCCTGCGCATTAATTAACCGGTTTTCTGTGATAAACTGCTGTATGCCTTTTATCCTGCCTTCCGTTGCCAGGAGGGCAGCTTCGCCTTGCTTCTTCAATTCTTCATCGGAAATTAAAGTTTGCAAAGCCTTGGACATTATATAACCGTCCTGCTCCGATTTTAACAACCCGGTTAAAGATAGCATTTCGGCCTCTGTCAAATTTCGCATAATTGATAATTCACCTTCCTTAACGATTTGCTGGATTTAATACTATTCTATTATGCCTTATTTTGGCCGGATATATTCACCATTATTTGTGGTGCACTGCAGCAAACTTGAAAGAAAAAATGCAGCTTGTTCTATATGTTGTTATATATGTTTATATAAAACATGCAAACATGTAGAACCCATTACATTAACAGGATATTGTTGGTTAATTTCTCGTGTTAAATCAATATTTTTACTCTACAATGCTCACAAAGATACCTTTAAATAAAAGCTGAACATTCTCCTCACTGTGTGAAGTAGTTCTTGTATCACCCCACAAAAGCTTGTATCCTGATCTCAATTCAATAAAGCCTTTGAAATACTTCACGAAGTCATTTATTTTATTTTTTCCATTAACCTCAAGTTTTCGCTAATAAAGTAATTATCGGCGTCATCTACAAGGCTCTGTACGTCTCCGCTTAAAAACATTTCAATTTCATACCCTCCACGACATATTTGATCTTGTGAAGGTAAGTATCCAAAGTTTCCGTTTGTGTTGCTCAAACAAAGGGTATAAGGAAATGCACTGTATTCGCGCAATCTTAAACTAATTTCCGAAAATACTTCATAGGCAAATGGTATAAATACTACCGGTCCTATTCTAACAATTGTTTGTTTTAAGACTAAGTACTTTTTTTCTGGAAGATTCAACTTATAGGCACTAATAACATCATTTAAAAACTTATATTTTTGACCGGTAAGATTTACCGTTATCTCTCCTTCAAGTTCATCCAAGGCTCTTTCAGCATCATCTAGCGATAACCTTGGACGGTATGGTATTTTTATCTCATCGGTTACGACTTTTAAATCTATATATTGGTATTCCTTTATGCTTTTATATACGCAAACCGCATCATAACCTGCTATAGCGCCAAGCTCCATAGCATATGAAATATCACCCGTTGTAAGCCCATTTGGCAGGCGCGGCCCTACATCACCTTCAGCGCCGTTAAAAAATGCTGTTACTGCTTCACTTTCCTTTTCCAGTCTATCAATCATAACTCCTGCCCAATCACGGGTTATTTCAGTATTACATCCTGCTGCAGTACAGTGAGCACCATAATGAATAATATTAACTATTGGTGAGTCATCCAATCCTTTAAAGCTTAGTACGGTCATAATCTTGTCAAAACAACCATAAGGATTTTGACCTAAATAAATCTTATTGTCTTTTTTAAGCTGTCTGCGATTTATGCCAACATAGCTTTCAATTGTACCAATGCCAAGTTTTGCAGGTTTTAAGTTTAAAATAGCTTCTTTTGCGGCATTTATTATTTGCGGAATAAAAATATTGCTACAATATTTTTCATCTATATCTCCCCAGCCAAAAGCACCTCCTGTATTTGGCCCTGAATGAGTATGAGTTGCTGATATAATTATATTGCTTACAGGAACAGCAGTTTCCTTGCTAATCATTTCCCTTATTTTATCCGCAAGAAATGTGTTGATTAAACAAACCGTTGCGCTAATTAAAAGAGCCTGTAAATTCTCATATTCTAAAGCTATAACTGTTGCAGTGAGCTCATCATTTATCGATTTACTCATAGTATATGGA
>JAAZDH010000342.1 GCA_012512865.1 Clostridiaceae bacterium
AACACCGAGATAGCAGTGGGACACGAAATGGCCTCGAGAATCATCGTGGAGGTAGAAGAAGATGAACATACTTTTAATCGGGAATCCTAATGTGGGTAAGAGCGCCATATTCAGCCACCTTACGGGCATAAATGTTATCACATCCAATTATCCTGGAACCACCGTGGAGTATTTGAAAGGATATTTAACATATAAAGGGGAAAAACATACGGTTATCGATGTTCCAGGCACATACCGGCTGGACCCCGAGAGTGAAGCGGAAAGGGTGGCTGCGGAAATGATCAGCTCGGGGGACATACTGGTAAATGTTGTTGATGCCACGAACCTGGAGCGAAACCTCAACCTGACCTTGCAGCTGATGGAATTCGGCAAGCCCATGGTGCTCGTGTTGAACATGTGGGATGATGCAAAGCACAAGGGGATTGAAATAGATACGGCCAAGCTTGAGAAGTTGTTGGGCATTCCAGTAATTACTACTAACGGGGTTACGGGGGAAGGTGTGAGCCTTCTCCCGGAAAAATGTTTAAGTGCAAAAGGAGTCAAGTGGCCGGGGCTAACATCCGGTGAAAGGTGGAAAAGGATAGGGCAGATAGTTCATAAAGTACAAAACTTATCCCACAGGCATCATACATTTATTGAAAGAATACAGGATTTAACAATCCACCCGGTATTCAGCATACCGTTTGCCCTTGTGGTTCTCTACCTTGTAGCCAGGTTTATTATAGTGCTTGGAGAGTTTCTTACGGGGTTGCTCGAGAAGCTTTTTGAAATTGCATACCTTCCGTTCATATTATGGTTGAGCAGGTTACTTGGAGGAGAGGGAATTCTTCATTCTCTCCTCATAGGGGAGATGGCAGGAGATGCCGTGGATCTTGAGGGAGCCATGGGCGTGTTGACAACGGGTGTTTTCGTATCCCTTGGCATTGTTCTTCCTTACATAATATTGTTTTACATGGTTTTTGGATTCCTCGAGGATTTGGGCTACCTTCCGAGGGTTGCCGTGATACTGGACAGGCTGCTTCACAGGATAGGCCTGCATGGCTACTCGGTGATTCCAATGCTCCTGGCATGCGGCTGCAATGTTCCCGGGATATTGGCGATTAGAAACCTTGAGACGCGCAGGGAGCGGTTTATTACGGCAGTAGTAACCTCGATAACAATACCATGCATGGCGCAAACGGCATTAATCATGAAAGCCGTGGGCGAAAGGGGCGGAGTGTTTATTGTACTTACCTTCGCCACACTGGCAACCGTGTGGATTGTGCTGGGAATGACTTTAAAGCTGGCGGTCAAGGGAAACACGCCTACCCTGCTGCTTGAAATACCTCCTTACAGGGTTCCAAGCGTAAAGATACAGTTGAAAAAACTTAAGATGCGTGTTTCATGTTATTTCAGGGAAGCTATCCCTTACGTGCTTGGAGGGATATTCCTTATTAATGTCTTGCACGTAACAGGTGTTATTGAATGGATTGGAAATTTATTCTCACCATTGATTAAGGGAATTTTCGGGCTGCCCGAGGAAACAGTGGTTGCACTAATTATAGGAATGGTAAGGAAGGATGCGGCCGTAGCCTTGCTTGAACCCATAGGGCTGGGTGATTACCAGGTTGTCATTGCCGTTGTCATTCTTACGTTATATTTTCCGTGTGTAGCCACCTTTGCCATCCTCTTGAGGGAACTGGGCATAAGGGATACGGCCATGGCCGCCGGAATCATGCTTGCAGTTACTTTAGCTGCCGGGGGAGGGCTAAATTTGCTGGGGAGGATTTACAGCCCTCTATTCGTGGTAATTGTTGAACTGGCGATTATTATTATTGCTACGATAGTTTTCTCTTCCATCTCCCGTTTTAAGAAGGAGGAAGTATAAGCTGCATGGACGGCATAGACGGTATGGAGAATTTAGCAGGGTTGTATGGACTATTCCGGGTAAATTTTATAAAATAAATGATAACATGTGCAGTTATTGTTAAATAAACTATCATAAGGGCAAATAATGCCATGACGTTTTATCATTGATGTTATATGATGATTTTGTATTATTTTACCTTTATGATATCACCGCGAGGGGGAGAAACTTAATGGATATATATAATGTACTTGTTGCCTTCGGGCTGACCTTGTTTGCAGGATTGTCCACGGGAGTGGGAAGTCTTCTGGCATATTTTACCAAGAAAACAAGCACGAGGTTCCTGTCCCTGTCCCTTGGATTTTCAGCAGGGGTTATGATTTACATTTCGATGGTAGAATTGTTTTTTGAATCAAGGAATTCACTCGTGGCATCACTGGGTAAAACGGGCGGATCCTGGGCAACAGTGGCCGCATTTTTTGCGGGAATAGCCTTCATCGGGATTATAGACAGGCTGGTTCCCGAGGCCGAGAATCCCCATGCGCCTTGCCTGGCAAGGAGTGGAATGGAAGGGGAACAGTCCTCGGATTGCGAGAAAAACGTGTTGATGAGGATGGGATTTTTTACGGCAATGGCAGTTGCAATACATAACTTCCCGGAAGGGCTTGCAACATTTGCCTCCGCGCTCCAGGATACTTCCCTGGGTATTGCAATTGCAATAGCCGTGGCAATACATAATATCCCCGAAGGTATTGCAGTATCGATACCCGTTTATTACGCATCCGGGAACAGGAAAAAAGCTTTTTACCTTTCATTCCTTTCTGGTTTATCGGAACCCCTGGGGGCTTTTTTGGGTTACTTGATACTGAGGTCGTTTTTAAACGACGTGGTTTTTGGAGTTCTATATGCTTTTGTTGCAGGCATTATGGTATTTATTTCCCTTGATGAGCTTTTACCTGCTTCAAGGGAATACGGGGAGGCCCACCTGTCGATATACGGCCTTATAGGCGGAATGGCGGTTATGGCGATCAGCCTGTTGTTGCTTATTTAGTTGATAATTTGTTTAAATTGGCCGGTTGGGCGATGGCTTGGAAAATCATTGGAAAACCGGGCGGCTGGTATTAGGATATTAGTATTAAATGATATTAGCATTAGATGATATTAGTATTGGATGGTTGATTATGGGTGTATTAAATTAATTTGAAGAAAATTTAGGCAAGGACGACTTCCTTAGGCTAATATGGAGGAGGTGAGATGACTTCCCCGGCTAATATGGTCGCTTCGGCTACGTATTGTAATGTTTAATGCTGGCGAAAAAATCCTAC
>JAAZDH010000343.1 GCA_012512865.1 Clostridiaceae bacterium
TAAGAGACAGATATAATTGTTTCATAAATCAGCTAATTATTCAATTAGTTAATTTTTATATATTTTTATATAATATTTAATGCAATTTTCATCATCATGTATTTTTCCTCATGTACAGCCGTATTGTTAAAGGGGTTACAACCCTGGAGGAAATATTGTATTGTAATTGTACAGTTTCTGCAAGGAGTTGGATAGCTATCTCGAAAGCATAATTGACCCACCTCTTCAGAAATATCTTCAAGGAATTCACTGAAAATATTATATAGGGTCATAAGGATACACCGTTACTATAATAAAACAACACCCGAAGCCAATCTAATTTTTTAAGAGGAACATGATGGGCGAAGACGCAAAAATATGCTGGATCTAAACTGCATATGAGATAGGTTGGTAAATACCCTTGTTATTCTGGAATATAGGTAATTGATAATTACACAAAAAACACCCATGCATATAGTACCGGCAAGGAAACATATATATTACCGGTACTATTTTTATTGGAGTTGTTTTTATGAGAATCTACATAATTAAATTGAAAACCATAATTGCCTATGGTGCAGTTACGCTTGCACTGATAATACTGGCAGCCATGTGGGGTATTACCGGAATGAAGCCCCTCGAGGTGTTTTCCCAGGGCCGAGAGATTCCAATTTATTCGGTGGAGTGTGAGGAGAAAAAAGCATCCATCACATTTGATTGTGCATGGGGTGCGGATGATATACCGCGGATACTTGAAATATTGGAAAATGAAAATGTAAAGGCAACCTTCTTTATCGTGGGGCAGTGGGCAGAGAAAAACCCTCAATATGTTAAAATGATTGCCGATAAGGGCCATGATATAGCAAACCATTCCTATTCCCACCTTAGGATGGGGGTGCTGGATACTGACAGGATAGAGAAGGAAATCCTATTGTGCAGCCAAAAGCTGGAAGAGTTAACGGGTAAAAAAGTTGACCTGTTCAGGGCACCATACGGGGATTATAATAATAACGTGATCAGGATAGCCAGAAAGCTAAACCACCATGTGATTCAATGGAGCTTGGACAGCCTTGACTGGAAGCCCGGCATTACCCAGGAGGAAATCCTGGACCGAATAACAAAAAGGATAAAGCCGGGCGCTGTCATACTGTTCCATAATGATACACCCCACACCGCGAAGCTGCTGCCGACCATCATTGCAACCCTGAAAAAGGATGGATACAGCCTTGTGCCGGTGTCAGAATTGATCATGCGGGAAAGCTACTATATCGACCATGCAGGGGTGCAGAGACGGAAATAAATTATTCGAATAATTTCTCCTAGCATACAAGCGTTACGTAATGGAATAGTTATCTATCTTGGTGATTGCGACATTGATGGTCACCCCTTAGTAAGATATTGCCTTCTGTATAAAAGTACCTTTCTTTAAATCATCAAAAGCCTTATTCAATTCTTCCTTTGTGTTCATTACTATAGGGCCACCCCAAGCTACCGGTTCATCCAGTCGTTTTGAACTTATGAATAAAACTTGCGCTTTTTCATCTGCAGCCTTAATCTCTACATAGTCACCAGAGGTAAGTTTTACCGCCGTCTTTTCCTTTACCAGAACACCTCCGATATATGCATCTCCTAAAAGGGTAAACACCATAACAGAGCGCTCCCTTTCTGTATTCAAAACAGTTGATGCATTTGCGTTAAGGTGTAAATCGTAATAGTTAAAGGGAAGATATTTACTCATATATCCTTTTCTTCCTTCAAATTCGCCCGCCAACAGTCTTAGTTTACCCCAATCAAACACTATTTTCTTAATTTCTGAGTTTTTGATGCTGTGATAAGCGGGAGGAGCCATTTTGTCCTTTGCGGGAAGATTAAGCCAGAGCTGCACACCAAGCAACCGCTCGGCAGATGGCAATTTTTCTTCATGCATAATACCTGAACCGGCCGTTATCCATTGGACCTCTCCGTTACCAATAGTATCCTCATTCCCTAAGCTATCCTTATGAGTCATAAACCCACGATACACATAACTGATTGTCTCGATACCTCTGTGCGGACGCATTGGAAACCCTGCTATGTATTCCTCCGGATTCGTGCTGTCAAAGGAATCGAGCATTAAAATTGGATCATAATCCTGTACGGTTCTCTTCCCCAATACCCTGACCAGGCTCACTCCAGCTCCGTCCTCTGTTCTATAACCTCTAACCTGTTGACTAATTTTTCGTTCCATATACTTAGACTCCTTGATATAGAAAATTTTTTACAATTGAAAAATTTTCTTATGAATCTAGACGCTATAATCGTGGTAAAAACCACTTATTTAATTCTTATATAAATTCATTCATTAGCTTTTCAGCATCTAAAGGATTTAGTTCTCTATCTACAAGGGGCAGTCCTTTCTTAATGAAATCGAATTTATCTCCATAAGTTTCCTTTTCCACTTTATATAGAATGCCAATAGGAATTCTGTCACCAAATTCTAATGCTTTTTCCATTGCCTCTTTTTTGTTAGTATAGTCATAATCATCGGGCAAATAATAAACCCTATCCCTATACCAAGAAAAAGTGTTAACCTTATTCCAGACGACACAAGGCTGCAATATATCTACTAATGCATATCCTTTGTAATTAATAGCTTCCTTCATTAAGCTTACAAGGCGTTGAATATCACCGGAAAAGCCCCTTGCTACAAATCCGGCGCCCATTGTAAGTGCCAATGCTAAGGGTTGTATTGGTTCTATCTTGACACCATCATACTGTAATGTTGTCTTATGTCCCATGGCTGTTGTTGGAGAGGCTTGCCCTTTAGTCAATCCATATATTTGATTATTATGTACAAAGTGGGCTATATCTATATTTCGCCTTATCCCGTGAATAAAATGGTTTCCACCTTCTCCATAGCTATCTCCATCTCCTGATTCTACTATAACCTTTAAGTTCTTGTTTGATAATTTAATACCAATAGCCGGAGGTATGGCTCTTCCATGTAATCCGTTAAAACCGTTTATTTTTATATAATGAGGCATTTTTGCCGCTTGACCAATACCTGATACAATAACTGCTTCATGAGGTTCGATACCTAATCCCTCCAAAGCCATTTTCAATGCCGTCCTTATCATATAGTTACCGCAACCGGGACACCATGTTGGTTCATAAAGCTTATATTCGTAATTCATTATAGAACCTCCCTTACTTTCAAATATACTTCTTCACCACTAAAAGGCCTTCCATCATACTTTAATATTTTAATAGTTGATTTAATCAAAGCTTCCTGTCTCATTAGACTATCAAGCTGGGCTGTTGCATTCTGTTCCACATCAATAATCTTTTTGGCTTTCTTGGATAACTCCAAAAGCCTTTTAGTTGGAAATGGCCATATATCACCAAATACCAATGCCCCTATGGAAACCCCTTCAGCATTTAGTTTATATATTGCTTCCTTTACTGCACCATAGGTTGAGCCCCAGCATACTACCAGGTTTTCAGGATTTTCTTCTCCAATAAACCATGGTTCTTCTACTTCTTCCCTTAATCCTTCGAACTTTTTCAATCTCTTATCAACCATTTTGATTCGCATTTCATCACTTTCCGTAATATGTCCCCATTCATCGTGTTCATCGCTATCAACCAAAACTACCTGTCCTTCAATCTTTCCGGGAAGTATCCTTGGAGAAATA
>JAAZDH010000344.1 GCA_012512865.1 Clostridiaceae bacterium
AAAATTTATTAAAAAGAGAATATTTTATTTGATAAGGCAGAAGAAGGCAAAAGTGGGTGGTGGATTTTACCTTGACGATGCTTGCCTGCTCTAGTATAATATATCCTAATATTTAAAACCATGAAATAAGGCGAAATATGGCCCGAAAAATTCACCCCGGGCGGAGGGAAAGGGAGGGATGCGTATGGATGAAAGGTTCCAAAGGGAAGGGCTCACATTTGATGATGTGCTTTTGGTACCTCAAAAATCCGAGGTGCTTCCAAGGGATGTAGATACTTCAACAATGCTCACAAGGGAAATAAAGCTCAATATTCCGCTGGCAAGCGCCGCCATGGATACCGTTACGGAGTCAAGGCTGGCCATAGCGATAGCCAGGGAGGGCGGAATTGGAATAATTCATAAAAACATGTCAATCGAAGATCAAGCAACGGAAGTTGATAAAGTAAAGAGGTCGGAGCACGGGGTTATTGTAGACCCTTTTTATTTATCACCCGATCATATTATTTTCGATGCCCTGGAATTAATGAAAAAGTATAGGATATCGGGGGTGCCGATAACCGAAAAGGGAAAACTTGTAGGCATATTGACCAACAGGGATTTGAGGTTTGAAACGGACTACAAAAGGAAAATAAGCGAGGTTATGACAAAAGACAGGTTGATAACTGCACCTGAAGGGACAACACTAAATGAAGCAAAGGAAATACTGAGAAGGTATAAGATTGAGAAATTGCCCATAGTAGATAAGGATGGTTATTTAAAAGGATTAATTACAATAAAGGATATAGAGAAAGCCATCCAATACCCCAACTCAGCCAAGGATTCGAACGGAAGGCTTCTTGCCGGGGCGGCGGTAGGCGTAAGCAAGGACATGATTGAGAGGGTTGAAGCCCTGGTTGGTGCCAAGGTGGATGTAATCGTTATAGATTCGGCCCACGGCCATTCTGCGAATGTTATTAACGGTGTTAGAAGGATAAAGGAAAAGTACCCGGACTTGCCTGTTATTGCAGGTAATGTGGCAACTGCCGAGGGGACAAGGGATTTAATTGCGGCAGGAGCGGATGCGGTAAAAGTAGGTGTGGGGCCTGGTTCAATCTGCACCACGAGAGTAATAGCCGGTGCAGGGGTTCCGCAGATTACAGCCATACACGACAGTTACCGGGAGGCAGCGAAACATGGAATACCAATAATTGCCGACGGGGGAATAAAATACTCAGGCGATATAGTCAAGGCAATAGCAGCCGGGGCGGATGTTGTCATGCTTGGAAATCTTTTTGCGGGAACGGAGGAAAGCCCGGGGGAATCCGAGATATACCAGGGAAGGCGTTTCAAGGTTTACAGGGGTATGGGTTCCATAGGAGCCATGCAGAAAGGAAGCAGCGACAGGTATTTCCAGGAGGATGTTAATAAACTTGTGCCTGAAGGAGTGGAAGGCAGGGTTCCTTACAAGGGTCCCTTGTCGGACACGGTGTTCCAGCTGATCGAGGGTCTGAAACACGGCATGGGATATTGCGGGGTCAAGTCAATCGAGGAGTTGAAAACCAAGACCAAGTTTGTTAGAATAACCAATGCCGGGTTGAGGGAGAGCCATCCCCATGACATAAGCATTACCAAGGAAGCACCCAATTACAGCATAATGAATGTTTAGAATAATAAAAGTTAAAAAAATATGCGGGAATAAAGGGGAAAAATGGTATGGCAAGAAAAGTATCGATTATACTGGTCGGCGCGGGCGGATACGGCAATATTTACCTTGGTGAAATGTTGAAAAAAATAGGAGATGAAAGGTTTTCAATTGCCGGGATTGTCGACCCGGCCCCTCAAGGCTGCAGGTACCTGGCAGAACTTAAGGAACTGGGAGTTCCTTTTTTCAGTACAATTGAGGAGTTTTACGCTGAAAACACGGCTGATCTCGCGGTTATATCTTCACCTATACACTTTCACCAGTATCATTCCTGTTATGCCATGACGCGAGGAAGCAACGTTTTATGCGAAAAACCCGTCAGCGCCACCGTGCAGGAAGCTTTAATAATGGCGGATGCAAGGGATAAAACGGGCAAGTTTCTTGCCGTCGGGTACCAGTGGTCATTTAATGATGCAATTCTTGGTTTAAAGAGGGATATAATTGCAGGCAGGTTTGGAAAGCCCCTGCGGTTGAAGACCATTGTACTGTGGCCGAGGGATGCCAGGTATTTCAGCAGGAAATGGGCTGCGAAGATAAAGGATGAACACGGCAACTGGGTGCTGGACAGTATAGCTGCAAATGCAACGGCCCACTACCTTCACAACATGTTTTTCGTAATGGGCGAAAAAGAAGACGAAAGTATATATCCTAAAGAGGTAATGGCAGAATTGTACAGGGCTAATAATATTGAAAATTTTGACACGGCTGCGGCACGTATAATTACGGAGAATGGTACAGAAATGATGTTTTATGCTTCCCATGCCGTTAATGAAAGTATAGGGCCGGTTCTTTACTATGAATTTGAAAAAGGAATGGTTTCATTAACACATGGAATGGACAACAACAGCTTGGTGGCCCGCTTTAACGATGGAACAATAGTGAATTACGGTAATCCGTTTGACAAGGAAATGGAGAAGCTTTGGGTATGTATTGACGCTGCAGCGGGCCTTGATGCAAGCATTCCATCAAGCGTTGAATCTGCCATTTCCCATGTTGTTTGCGTAAATGGGATGCAGGAATCTGTTCCGGGAATAGCAGGTTTCCCCGAATCATTAATTAGGAAAGATGCCGACCGCCAGGTTACATGGGTTGAAGGACTGAAAGAAGTAATGCTTGAATGTTACGAAGACTGGATTCTGCCGTCCGAAAAAGAAATCCCATGGGCAAAAGCGGGAGAAAAAATCAATCTCATCGGGTACAGGCATTTTGGCGGTTGCTTTGGTAAGATTTAGCATTTTAAGTTTTGAATTTTATAATTATTATAATTGGTAATTGACAATTGATAATCAATAATCATCCATAATAGGAGGTTTGCCGCATCCATGAAAATATGCATAATTGGTTCAACAGGGCATTACAATTATGTCTTGGAAGGCCTGAAGGGCGATCATGCAGCCAGGATAGCAGGTGTAACCCCGGGTTCAAAAGGGGAAAGGGTGGATTCTCTTTATAGTATTATAAAAAAGGATTACCCGGGTGCCCGGTTGTATGATGACTATTGCAGGATGCTTGACGAGTTGAACCCGGATATAGCCGTTGTATGCTGTTTTTTCGGGGACCATGCGAAAGTAGCCTCGGAAGTGCTAAAACGCGGCATACATTTATTCGTAGAAAAGCCTGTGGCAACCACCATGGAAGACCTTCACATGCTCAAGGAAATGTATGACAAATCGGGAGTCCTGCTTGCAGCCATGCTTGGCCTAAGGTATGCACCGTGGTTCCTTGCTGCGTGGAAGACTGTGAAAGAGGGCAAAATCGGCCAGGTAAGGCTTATGAATGCACAAAAATCTTATAAGCTTGGAAACAGGGGCGAGCACTACAAGAAAAGGGAAACGTACGGGGGTACCATACCATGGGTGGGGAGCCATGCTATTGATTGGATTTATTGGTTTAGCGGCAAAAAGTTTGTATCTGTGTACTCTTCCCATACCAATCATTTTAACAGTGAGCATGGTGACTTGGAAGTAACGGCTCTTTGCCACTTTGCCATGGAAGACGAGGTTTTTGCATCCGTGTCAATTGACTATATGAGACCTGCTGCGGCAAGGGAACATGGTGATGACAGGATAAGAGTAGTGGGGACAAAAGGCATCGTGGAAGTACGTAGCAGTGAAGCTTACCTTTTTAGTGAAGATACGGGGGAGAACATAAGCTTAAGTTTACCCGGCGGGCAAAGTATATTCGGGGACTTTTTAAAAGAGGTTAGAAAAGAAGGAAAATGCCTGGTCAGCGCCGAGGATTCTTTCTATGTTACGGAAGCATGCATTAAAGCAAGGATGTCTGCAGACGAAAACAGGATTGTATATTTTTAGCATGCGGCAAATAAAGCAAATAAAATGGATAATAGGAGCAAGGTATAAATTTAGTGCAAGCATACAAAAATTAATATAAAAATTAAGAAAATTATAAAAATTATGAAAATGTGGAAAAAATGTTAGCTTATTGACAAAACAGTATAGCGTGGTCTATAATAAATAGAACTTGGAGACACTTGTATATATTGTATTGCTTGATGCCTTAGCACTGTTATGTTTCAGTGCTGTTTGTTTAATAATCCGGGTTGGCATGGCGGCTAAACAACAAAGATGATAAACGGCAGGAATGTTAAATAGCAGGAATAAAGAAAACTTCAGCGCATATATTATCAACACAAAAATGATTATAAAAATGATTATAAAGGAGAGGCTTCAAATGACAGGAAAAGAAGTCATATTAACTTACGAAGGACTTAAGAAACTGGAAAGCGAGCTGGAATATTTAAAGGGTACAAAAAGGAGAGAGATTGCCGAAAGAATAAAGCAAGCATTATTATTTGGAGATATAAATGAAAATTCCGAGTATGACGAGGCAAAAAATGAGCAGGCTTATATAGAAACGAGAATTGTACAAATTGAAAATATGTTAAAAAATGCGAAAATTATAGATGAAGAAGATATAGATACCGAATCGGTAAGCCTTGGCTGCAGGGTTACAGTACTTGACATGGAATCGGGGGAGGAAGTCGAATATTTTATTGTCGGGTCCATGGAAGCTGATCCCGGAAAGCATAAAATATCAAATGAATCTCCCGTAGGCAGGGCGCTTATGGGAAAAAAGAAAGGGGATATAGTTGAAATTAAGGTACCTGCAGGTGAAATCAAGCTTAAAATACTTGGTATTGATAAATAGAAGCTTAAAAACCCCTTAACCAAGGGGTTGATTTTTTAACAGGGTTATTGTCCCAGGATGTACTGAGCGGACGGCAAAAAAATATGATACGACAAAGGAGCACGGCATACCCTTGATTTGCAAAAATCCTCGCGTATTCTGTCCCGCCTTTTACAAAGAGATTTCTACGGCCTTGAAATACTGTATTCATTTATATATAATAATTTCATAAGATACAAAGGAGGACCTTTTATGCCTGACATTTCAAGTTATGTAAATGATGCAGGGGATCTGAACGAGATACTGAAAGTAAGAAGGGAAAAATTAAAGGAGCTTAAAGATAATAATAAGGACCCGTTTAAGATTGTAAAATACAATGTAAACAGTTCAAGTTCACAAATAATTGATAATTTCGAGGAAATGGAAGGAAAACTTGTTTCCATTGCAGGAAGGATAATATCAAAAAGGGGCATGGGGAAGGCTTCTTTTTGTGATATACAGGACAGGGATGGGAAAATCCAGGTTTATGTAAGGTTGGATGAAGTAGGCAAATATTCCTATGAGGATTTTAAAAAATTTGACATTGGCGATATTATAGGTGTTGAGGGGAATGTTTTCAAAACCCATTCCGGGGAAATATCGATAAAGGCCGTAAGTTTATTGTTACTGGCCAAGTCCCTGCAGCCTTTGCCCGAGAAATGGCACGGCTTGAGGAACATTGATTTAAGATACAGGCAAAGGTATATTGACCTCATAGTAAACCCCGAGGTGAAAAATACATTTATTACCAGGACCAAGATAATAAAAGCAATACGCAATTACCTTGATGAAAGGGGCTTCCTGGAAGTGGAAACCCCCCTCTTGAATGTTATCCCCGGGGGCGCTGCCGCAAGGCCGTTTATCACGCACCATAACACCCTTGACATGGACCTGTACCTGAGAATATCCCCGGAGCTGTATTTAAAGCGGCTTATTGTAGGCGGGCTTGAAAAAGTATATGAATTGGGGCGGGCTTTCAGGAACGAAGGCATATCGGTAAAGCATAATCCCGAATTTACAATAATGGAAGTATACGAAGCTTATACCGACTATATCGGTATGATGGAACTTGCCGAGGGGTTGATTTCCACGGTTGCCAAGGAAATACTTGGGACAATGAAGGTAAATTACCAGGACGTGGAAATAAACTTAGAGCCGCCATGGGAAAGGATAACCATGATTGAGGCAGTAAAAAAATACACGGGAATCGATTTTGATAAAATAAACAGCGACGAAGAAGCAAGGGGAGTTTTACAGCAGAAAGGACTGGAATTCAAAAAAGATGTAAAATGGGGAGAGGTACTTTACATGGTTTTCGAGGAGTTTGTCGAAGACAAGCTGGTACAGCCTGCAATTGTTTATGACTACCCTGTTGAAGTATCTCCCTTAACGAAAAGAAAACCGGAGAGGCCTGAATTGACCGAGAGGTTTGAAATATTCATTGCCGGGAGAGAAATGGGAAACGCCTATTCTGAGCTGAATGACCCGCTGGACCAGCGTGAAAGGTTCCTGGACCAGATGAGGAAAAGGGAAGCTGGTGACGAGGAAGCAAACATGATTGACGAGGACTTTTTAAATGCCATGGAATATGGCATGCCGCCAACGGGTGGGCTTGGGATTGGTATAGACAGGCTTGTCATGCTGTTTACGAATTTACCGTCCATCAGGGATGTGTTGTTATTCCCGACCATGAGACCAAGGCAGTAGAATTGCAAAATTGGCGGACGCAAGAACAATTATTAATACATTATTTGAGTCTTCGGGGGGGCTTTGGAATGGAAAAACGTGAGGCACTTGATATCCTGGGAGTTAAAGAAGATGCGCCAAAAAGTGAGATTGAAAAAAGATATGCAATAGCTTTACGCAAGTATCGTTCCGGGAATATTGAAGGGCTTGCGGAAGAACAATTCAACAGGGTTACGGAAGCGTACAATCTCTTGATGGGATACACCATTGAACCCGGTGATGACGAAAAGAAACGCAAAAAACCCAATCCTGTGCTGAAAAAACTGGGAATCGACGAGGAAAAGCTGAGAAATTTTCTGCATTATTACAAGTTCCACGTAGTAGGAGGCATTCTGATTCTTGCTGCTGTAGTTTCCATGGTCAGGGGATGTGTCAACAGGGTGGAGCCGGATTTGTCCGTGGTTTTCATGGGGAGTGTTTATTGTGCAAAACAGGGGCAGTTTGAAGAAGATGTTAAATCACTAATAGACGGGGTAAAGGAAATCAGCACGGAAAACATCCCAATATCAGAAGCCCAGGAAAGGCAGGACCCCCAAGTTCAAATGGCTATGCTCCAAAAGGCGATGCTGGTGATAAGCGTGGGTGAAGCGGATGTAATACTCCTGGATGAGGCGCAGTTTGAAAAGTTTGCAAAGCAGGGTGCATTTATGAAACTTGAAGACATTCCTGCAATAATGAACTTACCTGAAGACAAGCTGGCTGTGGAACAGGTGGAAGAAGAAGACATGAAAGGAAACGTAACCATAGTTGATGAGGGTGTCTATGGTATTATACTGGAACGGGGCAAGGTTTTTACGGATTCAATGGTTGTCGGTGAAGAAATAATAGCAGCCATAAGCATAAAATCAAAGAATTATGACAATGCGGTAAAGTTGATAGAGCTGCTGATAAATGATGTGAAGGAGGAATAGTCAAATGCCGGGAGATTTGATTATAAAGGAAGAATATTCGGATGGCATTACAAGGGTTATGATTTCCGGGGAAGCCGATATTTATACTTCTTCCCAGATTAAGGAAAAGCTTTACAATATTGTTGACAGCCGGAAAACTGATATTAAAATCGACTGTAATGAACTGAGCTATATTGACAGTACGGGGCTTGGCATTTTTGCAGGTACGTTGAAAAGGGCCAAGCAGTATGGCCGCAATGTTTACCTTGCAGGTTTGAAAAGCAACATAAAGAAGCTTTTTACGATTACAGGCCTTGATAAACTGTTCATTATGGAGGAATAAGGATATGGACTCACCTGTTGACCGCGTTGAACTATTTTTACCCTTTAAAGCGGAATATGTAAGCGTGGCCCGGCTTGCGGCATCAGGGGTGGCGAGCCGCATGGGATTTAATATAGAGGCAATTGAAGATATAAAGGTTGCCGTATCGGAAGTCTGCAGCAAGCTGGTGTGCATTGGAAGCAAGATTGCAGACGGGTACAGGATTATATTTAATATTGGGAAATTATCCCTGGAAATAATATATGATTGCGAGGATAAGTCACTAAAGTGCATTTTCGATAATGAAGTGGATGAACTGGCCATACCTATAATAAAATCATTAATGACCAGTGCAGAGCTATGTACCGGCAACGACTATATTTTATCCATGTCCAAAGACGTTGAGGAGTAAATTGAAAATGCAGCGAAAGAAAAGTGAAACAATCAGCCTTCGTTCCGATGGTACTGAAAACGATATGGAATTATTTCACAGGTACAAGGAAAAACGCTCGATATCCGACAGGAATGCAATTGTAAATAAGTATCTTTACCTTGCGGAAATTATAGCGAAGAAATTTGTAAACAGGGGAATCGAGTATGATGATATATTCCAGGTTGCATCCATTGCCCTAATCAAGTCAGTGGAGAGGTATGACCCTGGTAGAGGGGTTAAGTTTATCAGTTTTGCAACCCCGACCATTATTGGAGAAATAAAAAGGTATTTTCGTGACAAGGGCTCAACTATAAGGATTCCGAGAAGAATCTATGAAGATTATAAAAAAATAAACCTTGCAATGGAAAAATTGCAGGCGGAACTGGGAAGGCCGCCCCGAGTGGATGAAATAGCAGATTACTTGAATGTAAGCGCAGAATACGTGTTAGAAATAATTGAGGCGAGAAATGCGTATAACATGAAATCATTTGACCAAAATGCATTTGCTGATGAAGACATTGAACTCCATGAAACAGTGGGGAAAGAGGACGAGGAATTTGAAAAAATAGAAAACAGAGATTTCCTCGAAAAAAGCATGGACAAGCTTAGCGAAATAGAAAAAGAGTTTATAAGAATGAGATATTATGAAAATAAGACGCAGAAAGTGATTGCCGAAAAGATGGGTGTATCCCAGATGTATGTTTCAAGGATGGAAAGGAAAGTATTGAACAAACTTAAACTTATCTTATCTTGATGCAAGTTTGTGGAGTGAGATACGCACCGAGATTCATGCCGCTTTCCGATTCCTTCCGGGAAAAACATCCCGGACAAGCCCCCAGGAAGCTTAATTCATGGTATATAGGAAATTTTTTTGTTTATTTGTAAATTCTAAAGGGTAATTTATTATTGACGTTATTTATAATATGGAAATATTAATAGTTGTCACGGGAAAAAACATGGAGCAAAAGAGGGGAGTGCTTTGGAGTCATTAAAATTAAAGCTTCTGAAAGTTTACAGCAAGGCAATTCCAAGCAGGATTGAAATTGTAAGCGGCATTGTAAGCGAAATTATACAAAATGTGCTTGAAAGCTGCAAAACCATTCATGATGATATTCTATTCGAGTTAAGGGTAATTTTGCACGAATTGATTATAAATGCAATAATACATGGCAACAAGGAGAACAAGGATAAACTTGTTGAGATAAATGCGGGCATTACAAACGGGAAGCGCCTGGTGCTGGTGGTTTCTGATGAAGGGGATGGTTACGACTACAATTATTATTTAAAGAGATGCGAAAAAAAAATGGAGACTTTTTGCTGGGACGACATGGAGGAAAAGGGCCGGGGCATACAAATCGTAAAGGGATTGTGTGATAATATTGAGTTTAACCAGAAGGGCAATAAAATATATATAATAAAAAGCCTGGAATAATCTTCCATATAATCAAAGTAATAACGATAATGATTTGCGGGGCAATTCCCGTAAAACTTATTACAAGCTATCTTTTCCTTTCTAATTATTAGTTAATAATTCTTTAATTATTCTAGTTTTCATTTTTCTTGCCGGCATCATTCTTGTAATACTTGTTTGCGGTGTTGTAATACACCTTTTCACCGGCTTTAACGGAATGTGTCAGCCAAACATTGCCACCAATGACACAGTCATCACCTATAACGGTATCACCGCCCAAAATAGTGGCTCCTGCATAAATGACCACACGGTTACCGATATCGGGGTGGCGCTTGATTCCCTTGATTGGTTTGCCGGTATCATCAAGTTTAAAACTTTTTGCACCCAGGGTAACACCTTGATAAATTTTTACATGATCGCCTATCGTGCATGTTTCGCCTATTACAACCCCTGTCCCGTGGTCAATAAAGAAGTATTTGCCTATAACCGCTCCGGGGTGGATATCGATTCCGGTTATTTGATGGGCATATTCGGTCATCATGCGGGGCAACAGCGGCACATTAAGCTCATATAGCCGGTGTGCAAGCCTGTATATGCTGATGGCCTCGAAGGCGGGATAGGCCAGCATTATTTCTTCTTCCGAGCGGGCGGCGGGATCACCTTCGTAAGCTGCTATTATATCGGTCTGCAGGATTTCTGTAATTTCGGGTATGCTTTCTATGAACTTGCTTGTAATCCTTTCGGCATCACCGGGATTTAGTTCGTTATAACTTAAGATGTCGCTTATCATCTCGTTGAGAAGGATTGCTGCCTGCTCAAGGTAGCTTCTTATTAATGTTTTTGCAAACTTCGGGTTAACCGGCTCCGTACCGAAAATTTGCGGCCACATGGCGCACCGCAAAAGGTTTAGCAGTTTTACCACCTGTTCCTTCATACCGGGACGGTTTAGGGAAACCCCGCAGATTTCCTCGTTTATTTTCGCAAGCCTCTCGGTGGCTGTTTCAATGCTTTTATTGACAATGTCGCTCATAATGAATCCTCCATTCATCGTGGTAATGCTGCATGTTAACAAGGCTATATACAACATGTATTAGCGTCAACGTGCTTACTGTTTACTTGGCAAAAACAAAAATGCGCATCTTTCGTACTCATACTTATGTAAAATTCATATATTCGTATATATTAATGTATATAATATACTTTAAAATAATATAGTACTAAATATTATATGTTTTAAAATTTAACAATGTAAATCAATATTTTTTTTGTGTTGCACATAAAGACGATAAAGCCTTTAAATATAATAATGCGGCCATGTCCGGCACATATTATGCATGCATGGTTGCTTGAAATACAACAATGCAACACTATATACTATGAAATATAATACTATAAGAATGCAAGAAAGTGCAAGAAATTAAGTAGGAATAACCGCAAGATAAGTAGAATATTTTTAAAAAAATCTTTTTAAAATAACTTGAAATTAAAAAACATATATAGTATAATCCCGACTTTTACAGCAAAATTGAAGAAAAATAGCCGCAAACCTTTGATACCAAAGGAATAGCGGCTTTTATATTTTGTCACAAAAATGTAGGGGAAAACCTTATTTTTTTA
>JAAZDH010000345.1 GCA_012512865.1 Clostridiaceae bacterium
TATCCACCCACCCTGGATTTATCATAAATAGGTCCCAAATATATCCAGGTTTTCCCACCGTCATTGCTTTTTGAAAGAACAGTTGTCAAATCAACACTTTCAAAAGCTTCACCTATTACAAAAGAAGCTAACAAGGTCTTATCATCTATAACCGCTATTGAGGGGAAAAATCCATGCGGCTCCTTAATTGCGGGAGAAGATTCTCATAAATAATACCATGATCTATTACATTAATCCTAAACACTGATCATCCTCCTTCAAAATCATGGCTTCAGGATGACTTTTATCAACCCAGGTTCTGATTTATATAGTTTTTCAAACCACATTGCCCCTTCCGAAAGGGGAGCAACGGCACTAATAAACGCATCAACGTTGACTTTCCCTGTAGATATCATGTTAAGGCACCTGTCATACTCCCCGCTTGATGCGCAAGATCCAAGCAGGGAAACTTCCCGCGTTACAACATTTTGCAAGGGAAGCTTGACTTCAGGTGAAAGATTTCCAACAAGTGTCACGAATCCACCTTTTTTTACACAATTTATGGCGGTATTCACCGTGGAGTTAATACCCGCCACCTCAAAAACTATATCAGCACCTTTTCCATAAGTCAGGCTGAAAACTTCCTTTTCAACATCGGCTTCATCCGCTTTCAACCCTGTAAATGCGCCAAAACTGCGGGCCATGTCGAGTTTACCGCGGTCAATGTCAACAGCTATAACCTTGCTGCATCCCGCAGATACTAAAACCTGTATCACAAGCAAGCCTATCATTCCTGAACCCACCACCACGGCAACGTCTCCAACCATTACCGGTGTCCTGTTCACTGCATGAAGGGCGATAGAAAGGGGCTCAACCATTGCTGCCCGCTCGAAGGATACATCACCGGGCAACTTGTACAGGATTCTATAAGGCACGCTGACATATTCCGCAAAGGCCCCGTCCCTGTGGTAATCTTTACAGGATACTCCAAGCACCCTCCTGTTATCACAGAGGTTGATCTTTCCCGCCTTACAGAAATTGCATTTACCACAATATATCGTTGAATCGAACGTGACACGGTCACCAGCCTTAAATCCTTCTACATTCTTCCCTACCTTTTCTATGACACCACTTGCTTCGTGGCCCATTATCACGGGAGGAATCCGGCGTCCTGTGCTACCATCCATGCCGTGCACATCACTTCCGCATATTGAACATGCTTTAACCTGTATAAGAACATCCTCATCCCCTATTTCCGGGTCTGGCACGTCCTCGTACGATAACTTCATATACTCTTTTAGTACCAGCGCTTTCATCTATTTCTCTCCATGTTAACTTTAAATCCCCTTGGGGGCAAATATCTTTTTGGACAGATTATACAATTATTTTAAGGCTCTGTCGATACTCAACTAAGCTCATAGCGCCTAAAAATAATTTGATCCTCTTTTTATTATATGACATTATTATGTTTTGCCAATAATTTATATCAATAATTTATATTAAGTTTAGTACTTATAATTATTATAATTAATAATAACTGGTGTATAGCAGCTAAACATTCCATGCAAAACAAATTTTTCGCAAAGATTTAGTCTTGCAATCATTATCGAAGTTCCCCAGGTTCACTGAAATTCCATCCATCATATAAATCGGCCAGGTTTTGTAAGTACCATGGTTGCCTGCTGCTCTCCAGTGTACCGCCATGGTGAAGAATATATTGCCTGTAACTCTGATCATAATGGTCTGGGCGTACTGGTAAATATAGGTTATCTTGCGATGAAAAAGCCCAGTCAAGCAGCAAGTCTTTTAAAATATATTTAATAGTGCTTCCCTCAAGCTTATTCCATAGGTTATTTTGTTCACATGGATCTTTATGCAAATTATAAAGCTCACCATACGTCTTGCCTGTATAGTATACCATTTTGTATTCACCATAACGCACCATTCTGCCAAAATAATTTTCTGAGAAAACTGCTTCTCTATGAGTATATTCAAAATTCCCTTTAAGAATAGGAACCAGGCTTTTTCCTTGACTGCTGCTGCTTTCCCATGACCCTCCTAATTCACAGATAGTATTAAAAATATCAATAGATTCTACTAAATTATTAGCTCTTGCAGGATTGAAATGCGAAGGGGCATGAAAAATAAGCGGAACTTTCACACTCTGTTCATAAAAACACTGTTTATAAATTAACCCGTGATCACCAAGAAGATCTCCATGGTCAGATGTGTATATAATTATAGTATTGTCATAAAGATTTTCTTCCTTAAGAACCTCAATGATCCTTCCAACCCAATCATCTATATAAGTACATAATCCATAATAATGAGACTTCATCAAGTATAATTGTTCATCATTTATTTCATCCGTCTTAAATGGCCATTTTAATCTATTGTTTATGTAATTGTAAGCTTCAGCTGGTTTTCTTTGCACTTCTCCGGGTAACATATTTCTTGGAGGAAATTTAGTATTGGGAAATAAATTATCATAAGGAGCCGGGGGGTCATACGGATTATGAGGACTAAGAAAAGAAGCAAAGAGACAAAAGGGTTCCCGTACATTCCTGATATACTCGCATACACTTCTTCCAACAAAGCTGTCAATATGGAGTTCCTGGGGAACCTTAGACTTAACAGCAGTACAATTCCAGGTATATTCTTCACTTTTGGTATCGTAAAGTGCTCTTCTAGTCATACCTTTACTGTTTAAGAATCTTTCATAATCATCTGGACAATCAGTATGAAATTTAGCTTCCGCAATAATTCGTCCATCAAAACCAAAACAATCATGCCATGGCGTAAAATGCATCTTCCCAATTAAGGCTGTATTATATCCCGCTCTTTTCAAACAATGCCCAAAGCTTTGTTCACCAGCTCTCGGCGCATACCAATTGGATATTACACCATGGGAATGCGGGTATTTTCCTGTGAGAATACTATACCGTGACGGGCAACACAGTGGATTTTGTACATAACAATTTTCAAACAACACGCCATTTTCTGCAAGTTTGTCTATGTTTGGGGTTTTGGCAACACTATTCCCATAGCACCCTAAAGAATCTGGTCTTTGCTGGTCAGTCATCAATAAAAGTATATTGGGCTTATCCCTCATATTATTCATAGTTATTTACCATTCCTTTCACTTCCTGACTTATTCATCGTCTAAAATTTCTAAACCGGTGGAATGTTAGATAGTTGGCATTATGGTAGTTATAGGCTCCATTTAATGCTGTTCTTGAAACAGCTAGGATGTCATCCCCGTCAAAAATCCAATCCACGTACTGGAAA
>JAAZDH010000346.1 GCA_012512865.1 Clostridiaceae bacterium
AAAATCCTACCCGTCACACTCGCCATCCATGGCTTAAGGTGACGGCTCGCCACATCCATGTGGCGAATTACGGATTTTTTCTGGCCTTAAGCACAACTATCCGTAAGCTTTGCTCCAATATTAGCCTGAGGAAGTCATCACGCTGTATAGTTAATGAAGAGAGAGGCTTGTAATTTAAAATATGCATAAGTTTTGCCTAAATATTAGCCTTCGGAAGTCGTTTTGCCATATTATGTATCATATAAATTAAATAAACCCCGAAATTACCGGGAAGGTTGCAAGTTATTCCAGTAAACCGTATAATTATAAGTACAGCCTGTGAATGCAACTTATGATTATCTGAACTTATGGTTAACTGGTTGATAATTTATAAATAACTTGCAAATACAATTTATAAATTATAAATAGAGTTATAAATAAAGTTTATTATGTTCCTATGAAAAGTTGGGGAGTGATTTGCATGGTGAAGTTTGATTTTATAAGCCCGACAAGGATTATCTTTGGAGAAGGTACTGAAAACCGGGTGGGAGAAGAAACCTTGAAATATAGTAAAAAAATTCTCCTTCATTATGGCGGCGGAAGTATAAAGAAAACGGGCCTTTATGACAAGGTTACCCGGTCCCTTGATAAAGCAGGCATTGAGTATATTGAGCTTCCGGGAGTTAAACCCAACCCCCGGCTTGGCCTGGTTAAAGAGGGTATTAGAATATGCAGGGAAAATAATATTGGTTTTATCCTCGCAGTCGGGGGAGGAAGCGTGATTGATTCGGCAAAGGCAATAAGCGTGGGAGTGCCGTATGAAGGTGATGTGTGGGATTTTTATTCCGGGAAGACGCTGCCACAAGAATCACTTCCTGTAGGGGTTGTCCTTACCATAGCGGCAGCAGGGAGCGAGGCCAGCAAAAGCTCTGTTATAACAAACGAAGATGGCTGGTATAAAAGAGGCCTTAATGTTGACATTATAAGGCCGAAATTTGCAATTATGAATCCAGCCCTTACATACACCCTGCCGCCTTACCAGACTGCAAGCGGTATTGCCGATATCATAGCTCACATCATGGAAAGGTATTTTACGAATACACCTAACGTGGAACTTACGGACAGGCTATGCGAAGCAACCCTTAAAACAGTAATTAACAATGCCATGATAGTTATGGAAGACCCGTGCAATTATAATGCCAGGGCGGAAATCATGTGGGCGGGAACCCTTGCCCATAACGACCTGCTTGGAACAGGAAGGGTTGGTGACTGGGCCTCTCATCAAATTGAACATGAATTAAGTGCAATATACGACATTGCGCATGGAGCAGGGCTTGCCATCGTTTTTCCAGCATGGATGGAATACGTTTATAAACACAACATAAACAGGTTTGCACAATTTGCCGTGAGAGTATGGGACGTGGAATATTCCTTTGATTCTCCCGAAAAAACAGTACTGGAGGGAATAAAGAGGACAAGGAGCTTTTTTGGAAGCATAGGGCTTCCAACGACGCTAAAGGGTGCGGGCATACCCGGCGACAGGCTTGAGGAAATGGCGGCAAAATGCAAGATGACAAATGGCGATACCGTCGGCCAGTTTGTAAGGTTAACAAGGGATGATGTTCTAAATATATTGAAACTTGCGCAGTGAACCGGGGGATGGGCATGCTTATGCTAAGTGAGGCAGTGATAAAGCAGGTAGTAAAGATAGCCGGGTCAATACGGCATAAAACCCGGCACAGTATCCAACATATATTCCAGTATAAAATCTATCATGAAGTTCAACACGAGGAAAAATACCGGGAAATACGGCACGAAGTGCAAAACGGGAAAATAAGGCACAAAGAGCAATACCGGAAAATGCAACCCGATGGACAGCACCGGGATGCACAATTCAAAGGGAAGGTTCCAGGCAAGTTGGGAACAGCATTGAAAATAAATAAAATAACAGCTGTGTTCATTTTTACCATGGTTGCCATATTTATGGTTCCATCCTGGTATGGTGTACCATGCCGGTACCAGTTGCCGGTTTCTGCTGCGTCGTTGGAAGAAGCAGGACCGGGTTTTGACACGGTAAGCCCTAAATTCAACATGTCATACATACATTACAGTGATAAAAGTTTGTATATTAAATACGTGGAAAACACGAACGGGGCATTAAACGAAGTTGCCCCGAATTATTTCAATTTAAGCAAAAAAGGCACCTTGATTATTACCTCGTTAATTGACAAGGCTTTCATCGACGAAATGCACAGAAGGGGAATTAAGGTCGTACCTTACTTGAGTAATGATTGGGATAGAACAGTAGGCAGGTTTGCCTTGAGCAAAAGGTATGAACTATCGGATGCAATTGCTGCGGCCATAGAGAAATACAACCTGGACGGGGTTAATGTCGATATTGAGAACCTTACCGAGCAAGACAGGGAAAGATATGTACATTTTGTAAGGCTTCTAAGAAGTAAGATATCTCCTGAAAAAACAGTAGCGGTGTCTGTTGCTGCCAATCCAAGGGGCTTGACAACAGGATGGTATGGCTCCTATGATTACGAGGAACTGGCAAAATACAGCGATTACCTCATGGTTATGGCCTATGATGAACATTATGCAGGAGGCCCGCCTGGTCCTGTTGCAAGCATAGATTTTGTTGAAAATTCGATTAAATACGCAATAGAAAGGGTTCCAAGCGAAAAGATAGTTCTTGGCATACCCTTTTATGGCCGGATGTGGAGGAGCAATGGCGGAGTCAGCGGGCTGGGAATAAGCCTTAGGGCGGTCGAAAACCTGGTTGCAAATTACGACGGAAAAGTAAGCTTCAATAATTCGTATATTTCTTCGAGGGCTATCGTAACAATAAAATCGAGCGATAAAAAGCCCGTGGTGAATGGAATAACGTTAAAGGCGGGTACATATACCATCTGGTATGAAAATGAGACATCCATTAAAAGTAAGCTTAGCCTTGTAAAGAAGTATAACCTCAAGGGCAGCGGGAGCTGGAGCCTTGGGCAGGAAACGACAGGCATATGGAAATATTACAATTTGTGGCTCAATGGTTATTATTACGAGGATTGTGAAGGGCATTGGGCTCAGAATAGCATAATACATGCGTTGAACAATGGATGGATGGAAAGAAAAGGGATGGCAGGGTTTGCACCTGATGAACCTCTTACAAGGGCTGAAGCTGCAGCAGCAATCGTAAGGGCTTTTCAGCTTGACAGGGCGGAAAAGGTAAATAACGGGAACAGGAGCAGCATTGTTTTCATTGACGTACCAGGTGATCATTGGGCCAAAAATGAAATTGAGATTGCCGTGCAGCACAGGATAATTACGGGTAAAGGCAATGGCATGTTCTCACCCGATGAACCCGTAACACGGCAGGAATTATCAGTTATGCTTGACAGGGCTTTTGCGGCCGAAAGGGGGATGTACCTCCTGGCAAGCAGGGGAATCAGCTTGAATGCGGGAGATGCCGGGGATGGCAGCAACAGCGGCTCGAACGGCAATAAAGGTGCTGACCCCCGGTATGTTGATGTAAACAGGGAAACGTGCAGCTGGTCGTATGATTCGATAATGAGAGTTTCGCAACTTGGGGCATTTGATAACCTGGCAGGTGAAAGATTCAATCCCGGCGGACAAGTCAGCAGGGCTGAAATGACGGTGCTTCTTTGCAATATACTCGGGAAATGAAAAATCACGTTTGAAATTACATTGGAAATAAGGCTGTTACAACCTTGGATTTAATGGTTTTATTTAAAATGCGTTAAATGCGTTGTGCAATGGGTTGTTTTCTAAAATAATAACTGCAATAAACATTGTAATCGTAAGTTGAAACAGCATAATCTCAATATAATCTCAAGTTGAAATATCGTAACCGCAAATTGAAATGTTACAAACACAAATTTACATAATTTGTTCATTGAATTCCCAGGCCAAATTCTATATCCTTATACTAGGATGCACTTGTTTTAGAGGTATTTATTTCGGGGGGTATGGCATCAATGCCTGGGAAGAGGTCAATTGCACTATTGATTTCAACAATATTATGTTTACTGGCGGTTTTATATCAATACCCGTTTCGTTCATTTGCGGAAACCTTTGAATTCAAGTTTAACATGTCATATATTTATTTTGGAGACAAATCAACATACCTTGATTGCGTCGAAAACACGAAAGGCTCGATAAAAGAAATATCCCCGAATTATTTCGACCTTAATGCGGACGGAAGCTTGAAAATTACTTCCGCGCTCGATACAAGTTTTATAAGCCGGATGCATGAAAGAGGTATCAGGGTTGCTCCTTTCCTGAGCAACCACTGGAACAGGGAATTGGGGAGAAAGGCTTTAAGCAGGAGGGACAAGCTGGCTGATGAAATCGTTGATGCTATCGCAAGATATGACCTGGATGGTATCAATATTGACATTGAAGACCTTACCGGGGAAGATAGGGATAATTACGTGGATTTTGTGCGGTTGCTAAGGCAAAAACTTCCGCAGGGGAAGGTGCTTGCCGTGTCTGTCGCTTGCAACCCGAAAGGATTAACAAGCGGATGGCAGGCTTCCTATGACTACGCTGCATTAAGCAATTACAGCGATTACTTGATGCTCATGGCCTACGACGAGCATTACAACGGCGGTGGTGCAGGGCCTGTAGCAAGCATAGGGTTTGTTGAGGATTCAATAAAGTATGCCCTGGAAAGGGTTCCAAGTGAAAAAATAGTCCTGGGCATACCGTTTTTCGGGCGCATATGGAGGAACGGCGGCGGGATAGTAGGGCAAGGGGCGAGCCTTAAGGATATTGAAGCATTAATTGCAAGGTACAGGGGACAGGTTAGCTTTGACTATGCATACTATTCGCCTAAAGCGGTTATAACCATAAAAACCACTGATGAAAAACCATATATATATGGCAAAAGATTAGATGCCGGGACATACACCATATGGTATGAAAATGAACAATCGATAAAACAAAAATTGCGCCTTGTTCAAAAATACGGGTTGAAAGGCACGGGAAGCTGGAGCCTTGGGCAGGAAATCCCTGATACCTGGAATTATTATAGCCTTTGGCTTAATGGTTGTTATTATGCGGACGTGCAGGGGCATTGGGCTTTAAATTCCATAATCTATGCTGCAGGTATGGGATGGATGATCGGTGATGGTATTTCAAGCTTTGCCCCTGGTAATGCGCTTACCCGTGCAGAAGCAGCGGTTGTACTGGTGCGTGCCCTGGGGTTGGAAGAAAAGGAAAAGGAAAATGCTGTTGATACAACAGGTACGCAAAGCATTTTTAGCGACATATCGGGACACTGGGCCCAAAACGAGATAGAAATTGCCGCACAGCACAGGTTTGTGCAGGGAAGGGACGATGGAACATATGGACCTGACGTTCCCATAACCAGGGAGGAGCTGGCCGTTTTAATGCACCGGGTACTGTTCCCGGATAGGAACATGCTGGCTGACAGGGGAGCCAGCGACAGAAGCATACCCAGTGGTGAAAATGGAATAAACGTTGTCTATGAAGATGTTAACAGGGATACATGCAGCTGGTCATATGATTCAATTGCTGCCATGACGGAGATGGGGATTTTTACCGGGGCACCTGGCGGCAAATTTCTCCCGAAAGAAAAAGCCAGCCGGGCGGAAATGGCAGTCTTGTTACACAGGGTATGGGGCAAGTAACGAAGTTGTATTTATTATCTTTTGTTTCGTGCTGATATTTGCAACGGTATTGATAACCTTATTGACAACAACATTGACAATTGAATTAATGCCGTCCGGTATTAATACCCGTGTTAACACCGGTATTGATACCTGTATTGACATTGGTATTGATACCTGGTATTGACACCGGCTTTAGCCCCGGTATTTACATCGGTATTGACAAATACGCCGATATAATATAGTATTTTTATTGGCAGCTGGCATTGATTTGCCTGTTATAACAGCATTGAATGAACTCGTTCAGCTAAAGCTGAAGAAAGCATTGTACGTATTACTTTTGTGAATATGTATGTGCTGGGGTAGCTCAGTCGGTAGAGCAATTGATTCGTAATCAATAGGTCGAGGGTTCGAGTCCCTTCCTCAGCTCCAGGAATTACGAAAGACCGGGAAATTACCCGGTCTTTTTACTGCTTCTCTTTACTTTATATTCTTTCTTTCAAATACTCACTGGTAGTAACCCTGGAGGAAGCCTTGCTTACTTGCTTGCTTCCTTCCTTAATAAGCGTCATCTCTCTTATTCCCAGCATGTACTAAATAAATACATGGGTCAATTATATGTGTGATTTATATGGATTTGACCATGGTTGAAGTAATTTGAATCTACTTAACTACCTTACTACAAAAACACCACGTGGATAACATATTCATATACTGGTAATAAAAAACAAAAACAGTTATGAGGTATTTATTATCAGAATACAACAGGTACATGGCGGTAGAGTATGCACATAGATGGGCATTTGGAAGGAACCCTGTGTATTATGACTTTGAAAACCTGGGTGGGGACTGTACCAATTTTGCTTCCCAGGTAATCTATGCGGGAAGCGGGGTGATGAACTACACTCCTGTATACGGTTGGTACTATATTAACGCCAATAACAGGTCAGCATCCTGGACAGGGGTAAACTTTTTATATAATTTCCTGGTCAACAACAAGGGTATCGGCCCGTTTGCAGAGGAAGTTGATGTAAAATATGTAAAACCCGGTGACATAGTTCAATTATCATTTACAGGAAACCAAATCTTCAACCATTCACTGGTAGTTGTCTCTATTGGAAGCCCTGCTTCCTTGGAAAATATTCTTATTGCTACCCATACCTATGACAGGGATTATTATCCGCTATTGTATTATAACTGGCTGGCAATACGGTTTCTCCATATATTAGGCGTAAGGCGGCCATCTACGTAATGATGGCAATACCATAATAAAAACTCCTACCAGGTTTTACAATGACAATAATTACCAGAAAGTAGTATTATCTTGTTTCTCTTATACAGCTTTTTTATATCCTTGGGTTTGAAGATAATTTCTTTTACTGTCGCCCGGTAAATTCTTTCCACTTTAAATTCTGCAATAGTTTTTGCAATTCCTCGAAAGAAAAGAGTTTTATGTTAACGTAGTACAGTATTCACGCAAGAAGGGAGGAAAAGGCTTGAATAAAAAATGTAGAAACTTGAAAGATTTTGTCATATGGATTACTATTATGGTTGAATAATTATATTAAGCAAGGTAATTATGTAGAAGAGTCAAACAGGTAAATGGACCTTCTTGATTGACTGGTCGGCAGGAAAACAAACAAACAAGCGGAAAAGGTGGTGCAGGAATGACTTATCCCGGGCAATCATTTATAGAGGTGCAATTCCCGGTATCAAAAATATCAAAGGAAAGCTACAAGGAAAGAATGGCAAATTTAGGACAGACCTTGACGGGGCTTGGCAAATGGTGGGGCA
>JAAZDH010000347.1 GCA_012512865.1 Clostridiaceae bacterium
ATATATTAAATATCGTTAAAGACAACGGATATACAAAGTCTTCCTTCTCAAGGCTTACTAATATTTCAAGACCGACTTTAGATAAATTAATCAAAGGTGAAGTTGATAGCCTTACCACATTTAAAACTCATATTCAAAAGATTTTGGGAAGCCAGAACATGAATGGGGAACAACTACTAAACTATGTTCCAAGGGACAAGACGAAAAAGGAACTTATTTTTGCGATGTCTGATAATGCTCCAGAAAATCATACCCTGAGACCTAATGCTCAAGAAATGTTCGGTATTTTAGAAGACATAGTCCATATGTGCGGACTGTATTATAATTAAGAAGGTGCAAGTTATGTCGGAATTAATAACGAGTAAAAACCTTGAACAGGTTATTGAAAAAAACAAACTTATAAAAGATGATATATTAAGACTAACAAATGATTTTACAGTCCGGTATAATAAGTCGGGAGTAACGGGGCAGGATAAGCTATCTTTTTCCGTATTAAAAGAGAATCATTTAATCCAGATTCCTATTGATGATGAGTATTGGGGTGGTGCTATTATTGCAAAGGGAAATAGCAAAATACCGGTTATCAATACAGCCCAGCCCCGTATCTATCAATATTTCGTGGCATGGCATGAAACATATCATTTGTTCTATGACCTCAATTTAAGGGATGATACCCATAATATTGCCGTTGATATGGATTTAAATGAGAGAAAAGCAGATTATTTTGCTGCAAAAATGATTTTTGGTAATGTGTACGATTACTACTATTCATTAGATGATGAAGATTTTATTGATAGAGTCATAAAATGCATGGATGTATATAAGGCACCATATAAAGCAGTACTGATAGAACTATTTGAAGATGCTGCTGCAAAATATAATGATTTGGATTTAAAAGAAAAAATTCTTAAGCATTTTGATAATAAGCCTGAGAACATAGAGCAAAAATTTATAGATTTGGAACTGGACGCAGAGTTAGTGAAACCCTCCTACATTGTGAGTTTGGGAGGATTAGAGAAAAAAATACAAAATGCTATGAAAGAAAATCCAGATGTTTCCTATCATAAAGATAACTACCAATTTCTACTTATGCTAAAGAATAGAATCAAAAAAGAAGCGGAGGGGCTTGCCAAATGAAAGGGGAAGATATTAATCACTTGAAAAGATATCTTTCTATGGGCATGTCTCTCAAAGTTTGTATCTTGGATAATAATTCTGTGGAATTTTTGACTTGGGTACGTGGGAGCATTAGCCCTGAAAAGATATTTAGGCAGTATGATATGATTTTCATTCCCAAATGGGTTTGGACCGAGGTTTGTGATAGTCAAAATAGAAAAAGTTACATAAATGATTTAAAGCATTATTCGAAGGTTCAAATTATAGATGAAGTTGATTATTTAACATTGGTAGATTACTAAGAAGCAGAATTATACTATCTGTTCCTGTACTGCTGTTCCAATGTGGGTAGGCTTGTTAGTTTTATTAAGAAAAATATCTTAAAAAATAGGCCTGTGGAGGATTTAGACCCTTATGAGGAATGGCTTGGCGTATTTTATAAAGAAGGGCTAGACCAAAAGAAACTTTCAAATGACAGGGTTCAAAGGAAAAATGCAGGAGAGATATCCATTTCTGTTTTAAGCTATATCCTTTCCTATTATTACAGTGAAAGTATTTATAGTATTACTATATTTAGTAATGACAGGGATACATATGAATTTGTTTCTAAGGCTGGAGAAATGCTTTTTAAAGATGAGCGCTTTAAAGGCAGAAGCAATACTTCTATAACTTTCAAATCAAATGATTTTTTAATTTATGAATGGACAAGGCTTGGGTATATAGATGAGCAAAATATTAATACTTTTGTAGACAGTTACAGGCAAACGAGAAGAATGAAATTCACGAGAAAAATGCAAGATAATTCAATTGGAGAACAAGATAAATTGATAGATAATGCAGCATTTTTAGAGATATTAAAGGACAGCACAATATATTTAATCTTTTGAATATACGGGTGAATATACGGGGCTATAGTAAAAAGGTTTTAGCAGTTTATTATTTCAATTAAAACCTTATGCACGGGGTTTAACCGGGAAAATACTCCTTTACCATCAGCACCCTGGTGTAGCCCCTATCCTTCGTGGTGGAGTCCACGTAAAAGCCCATGTTGTAGTAAAAGCATATAAGTTCCCTATACCGGGATGCCGTGTGGAGATAGACCTTTTTGATTCCCCTTGATACCAGCTGCTTATCCGCGTGGTTTAGC
The DNA here is from genome assembly GCA_012512865.1 of Clostridiaceae bacterium. GTDB lineage: Bacteria > Bacillota > Clostridia > Acetivibrionales > DUMC01 > Ch48. The sequence continues at coordinate 2,264 of JAAZDH010000347.1, forward strand.
AGCGCCTTGCCAATTCCATTATTCTGGTATTCGGGTAATACCCCGAACCGCGTAATAAAGGCGGTATTGTCCGGCTTTATCTCGACGCGTATCGTACCTGCCGGGACGCCCCTGAAACTGGCTATAAAAACTTCCTTTGTCCTTATATCGTTCTTTATGTCTTTGATAGTTTCCGTGAGGGCATTTATTTTCTCCGTTATACCGGCATCTTTTACATACTTCTTGAAAGCCGCCCTAACTATTTCCTGTATTATTTTTGCATCTCCCGGTTCAGCTTTTTTAATTTTTATTTGGTCACAAGCACCTGTAACATCCATATATATTATCACCATTAAACTTGTTTTTTCCATTACCTATTGTGTATGCACATTCATGACATACCGCCTTTTGATGACATACAGTGCCACTACGCGCTCCTGCAATTCATGCGGTATACAGCCCATGTCACTGCTATACGCATGTCATAGATTTTCTATGTAAAGCATATACGAAGCATGATAATGCACACGCAAAATAAAACAAAACAACTTATACCGGTATCAAGAGCGTCCAAAATGCTCCTACTGTTAGACTCCTACCGCTAGACCGGATCCTTAAAATCTCCCATTAGCTTGAGCATGATGGCTTTTTGTACGTGCAGCCGGTTTTCAGCCTCGTCGAACACCACCGAATTAGGGCCGTCGATAACACCTTCCGTCACCTCGTAATCCCTGTATGCCGGCAGGCAGTGCAGGAAAAGGGCATCTTTTTTAGCAAGGGAGAATAGTTCCTCGTTAACCTGGTAAGGTTTGAAAACTTTTAGTCTTTCTTGCTTCTCCGATTCCTGTCCCATGCTGACCCATGTATCGGTATACACGGCATCCGCGTCTTTTATTGCTTCGGCAGGGTTGTTTGTCAATACTATGCTTGAACCGGACAGGGCCGCATCAGTCTTTGCCTCCTCTATTACCGGGGAGTCACATTCAAAACCTTTTGGGGTTGCCACGGATATATCGACGCCTGTCTTTGCACACCCGTGAAGCAAGGAGTTGGCTACGTTATTTCCATCCCCGATATAGGCCAGTTTTAATCCTTTTAAACAGCCCTTCATTTCTTTTATTGTGAATAAATCCGCAAGCACCTGGCAGGGATGCATAAGGTCGGTAAGACCGTTTATCACGGGTATGCTGCCGTATTCGGCCAAATCTATTACATCCTTGTGGCTGAATGTTCTAATCATTATTCCATCGAGATACCTTGACAGGACCCGCGCGGTATCCTGGATGGATTCCCCCCGGCCCAGCTGGATGTCGTTTGAGCTTAAGAAAATCGAATACCCTCCAAGCTGGTACATGCCGACCTCAAATGAAACACGTGTCCTGGTGGATGATTTTGTAAAAATCATGCCAAGGATTTTACCCTTTAAATAATGATGCTCTTTTCCTTCCTTCAAGTATTTTTTCAGCCTTGCTGAAAGCTCAAATATTTCGTTTATCTCGTCAACAGAAAGGTCATGAATGCTAATAAAATGCTTCACATAAACACCCCCCGAAATTTCGCACCGGCATTAATAAATGCTTTCTGAGAATTTTCGCGCGTTAAGCCCGTTTACTTATTTTACTTCTATGTGTTTTACTTCTATGTGTGTCCTGGATATTTATCTTATATGTTTATTCAATGCTTACTATGCTTTTGCTTCTTCTTATGCTTATACCTATGCCTGTGCTTTTACACTTATTTTACCTCTATGCCTATTCTGTGAATTCCGCCAGCACCCCGTCCAGCATTCCCACCATTTGGTCGATATCATCTTTCGTGATTATTAAAGGCGGAAGTATCCTGATTACATTCGTACCCACGTTTCCAACCAGGTATTTCTTTTCAAAGCACCTGTTCTTTATTTCAACCGCCTTGTCAATGGATAGCTCGATTCCTATCATCAGGCCTTTGCCCCTGACTTCTTTTATAAAACCATATTTGCCGGCCAGCTCTCCCAGCCTTCCAATGAAGTAATCCCCCATTTTGCGGGAATTTTCAACCAAGCCTTCATTGAACAGCACATCCATCACTGCCAGGCCTGCCGCGCATGCAAGGGGATTGCCCCCGAAGGTGGAGCCATGGTCGCCCTTTTCAAAAGCCTTTGCCACGAATTCCTTCGCCAGTAGCGCCCCTATAGGAAATCCTCCGCCCAGGCCCTTTGCCAGGGTGAATATATCGGGTTCCACGCCGTAATGTTCGTATGCGAATAGCTTACCGGTCCTTCCGAGCCCGCACTGGATTTCATCAAAAATCAACAGGATACCTTTTTCGTCGCATAATTTCCTCACACCACTGATATACTCCGCTGATGTGGGGTTAACACCGCTTTCTCCCTGTATGGGCTCAATCAATATGGCACAGGTACTGTCATTTATCGCTTTTTCAAGGGCCTCCAGGTTGTTGATGGGTACTTTCGAAAAACGGGGAGTAAGGGGTGAGTAGGGCTCCTGGTACTTGTCCTGGCCCGTTGCTGCTATTGTTGCAAGGGTCCTGCCATGGAAGGATTTTTCAAGGGTGATAATTTCGTATTTATCGGGATATCCCTTTTTCTTGAAGTAAATGCGGGCTAGCTTTATTGCTCCCTCGTTTGCTTCCGCACCACTGTTTGCAAAAAACACCCTGTCAGCACATGAACATTCCACGAGGACCTTGGCCAGCTTCGCTTGCTGCCCGATGTAATACAGGCTGGAGCAGTGGATAAATTTTGCGGCCTGCTCCTGGATTGCTTTTACCAGTTTCGGGTGCGAATGGCCAAGTGCACATACGGCTATCCCTGAAAGGAAATCGTAGTACATGTTTCCATCAATATCCCACAGGTTAACTCCTTTTCCGTGGCTAAAGCACACCGGCACTCTGTCTCCAAATGTATTCATGTAGTACTTTTTATCCATCTCGATTATTTCCTGAAGCGTCATAATCCATGCATCTCCTTGGTATAATTGGTATAAATACCCGTGTTCACGGTACTATCATTGTCCCGATGCCCGTATCGGTAAAAATCTCCAGCAGTATGCAGTGCGGCACCCTTCCGTCTATAATATGAGTCCTTTTTACGCCCCTGCCAATAGCATCAATACATCCCAGGACCTTGGGTATCATGCCGCCGTTTATCACCTTATCATCTATCAGGTTGTTTGCTTCGTTAATTGTAAGCGTGCTTATTACGCTCTCCTTGTTATCCTCCCCGGTGATTTTTACTCCCTCAACGTCGGTAAGGAGTATGAGCTTTTCGGCTTGCAAAGCCGAGGCAATTTCCGCCGCTACAGTGTCGGCATTTATATTGTAGCTGTGGCCATCCTTCCCGATTCCCACCGGTGCTATAACCGGGATGTATTCATCCGCTGCAAGGAGGTTGATCAGCTTTGTATTAATGGCCGTTATCCTGCCCACATAACCCAGGTCCGTTTCCCTCCCGTCTTTTTTCAATACAAGCTTTTCACATTCGATCAGGTTACCATCGAGACCGCTTAAGCCGATTGCCCTGGCCCCTTTCCTGTTCAGGAGGGATACGATCTCCTTGTTGGTTTTACCTATGAAAACCATCTGGGCAACTTCCATTATTTCGGCGGTGGTGACACGCAGGCCGTTTACAAATTGGCTTTTGATGCCAAGCTTTTCAAGGGTATGGGTGAGATCAGGGCCGCCGCCGTGTACCAGGACCGGGTTCATGCCCACGTATTTCAACAGGATTATATCTTCCATGACGAAATTTTTCAAGTCGTCGCTGATCATGGCATTACCGCCGTACTTGATAACGATGGTTTTGCCGTATAGCTTTTGTATGTATGGTAATGCCTCTACGAGAATCTCCGCTCTTTTTATTATTGCTTCCATCGCCTTATCCCCCAAACTATTACTTCTTTATTGTTTTTTACCATTGTTCCATGTTTTAATAGTTCCATGTTTTAATAATTGTTCTTTACCGTATATATTTTTGTTCAATTAATTTTCCTTGTTTTTATTAATTGTTACTTTGCTTTTATTTCCTACTATTTTTTATTCCTGCTTACTGCATTGTTATTCAGTCCTGCAGTCCTGCCTGTAACCCTGCAAATCCTGCAGTCCTGTAATCCTGCAATCCCTATAATCTTGTAACCCTGCAACCCCTGCAGTCCTGCTCCTGCAGATACCTTCCTGGCGCTTGTTGTTTATTCGTCTATTACCCATTGTTTCTTCTTCCCGGTTGTTTACTTCTAATTGCTTTCTTATTTTCACTTATTTTCACATGATGCACGAATCAATTTTCCAAGCTTTAAAGTCAATGCCCCAACCTGTTTCCTGGCTTTTGTACTCCCGGTTTCTTACAGGTAAAGCCCCGGGCTCATCAGGGCGGTATGTTCCGGGAACCCGCACATGATGTTCAAATCCTGCACAGCCTGGCCTGAAGCGCCTTTCCCCAGGTTGTCGAGGGCGGATAGAACAATAACCCTGTTTAATCTCTTGTCAACAACAATGCCTATGTCAACAAAATTTGAACCCGCAACATTCTTGGTTTCGGGAATCCTGCCCTGATCAAGAATCCTTACGAACATCTCTCCCCGGTAAAACTCCCTGTAAAGGCTGACCAGTCCTTCGCATGATATTTCACTAGCCATATCATCCTTTAGGTTTGCATAGATTGTTGCCAGCATTCCCCTTTTCATGGGTGCCAGGTGGGGCGTGAAGGATACTGTTATTTTTTCGTTGGCCAGCATGCCCAGTTCCTGCTCTATTTCCGAGGTATGCCTGTGGGTAGAAACATTGTAAGCCTTGAAGTTTTCAGTGCATTCACAAAATTGGTACGCAAGGTCTGTCTTCCTGCCGGCCCCGCTTACGCCTGAAACCGCGTCTATTATTATGCTCCTGGTGTCAATAATTTTATTAACCAGCAGCGGGGCAATGCCTATAATCGAACAGGTGGGGTAGCACCCCGGGTTTGCAACAAGGGATGCCTCCCTTATTTTCTCCCTGTAGAATTCGGGCAACCCGTAAACTGATATATCCAGCAGTTCAGGCAATTCATGCTTTGCCTTATACCATTCTTCGTATACCCTGACATCCTTGTACCTGAAATCCCCCCCGTGGTCAATGATCTTTTTGCCTTCCTTCAGCAAGGCGGGAATATAATCCTTGGATATGCCGTGGGGAAGGCAGTTTATGAAGACATCGCCCATGCTTGGCAGGTTTTCTATATCCAGGCCCGTCAATTCCATGTCGAATATATTTCTTAGGGATGGATATACGTCGGAGATTCTCTGGCCAACAAAACTTTGGCCTATTACTGCCGTAATCTCAACGCCCGGATGGGATTGCAGTATCCTGACTATTTCTATGCCTACGTAACCGGTTGCCCCGATTATCACAACCCTGACTTTTTTATTTTTGGCATTATTGGCGTTGCCATTGCTGTTGCTATTGTTGCTATTACCCGTAAAATTTTTATTACCATTGCCTGTCATTCAAACATTCCCCCTGCAAAACATTCCTCTTGTAAAGCATTCCCCTTGTTAAACGCTTTCAACCCGGCTTTTTTAAACTTGATTTTATAATTATACATACTAATGCATAAAAATGCAACACTTTTTTTTAAATCAATTTAAAATCATGCTCAAAATGCCTTCATTCCAATGACTGAAGTCATGGACTTTCGGCTAAGTCTTTGTGATTCTCTCCTACCGTCCTAAAACTTCCTCCCGCTATTTTAATTTTAATTAGCAAAACTTGTTGATATAATACCACGGTGGGAATGGAGCAACAAAAACCAAGGGGTTGATTTTAGCGGATTTTTTGGATAAAATTATGTATACAAGCATATATGTTAAATTATTTTATATCTATATTTCAATTATTTCATTAATTTTATGCAAAGTCTACAAATAGAAAAAATAATTTTGTTTAAAAATGTGCTAGTTGAATAATGAACGGAAATGATATATTTAAAATAATGAAAGAATGCGTAAAGAATTGAAATTGATTAGTAGGAGGGGAAAAAATGGCAAATGTAAAACTTAAAGACGTGACAAAAAGGTTTGAGGGTGGGGTTACTGCTGTAAGTAATTTTACTCTTGACGTAGAAGATAAGGAATTTATTATCTTGGTTGGTCCTTCCGGCTGTGGTAAAACTACTACCTTGAGAATGATTGCGGGTCTTGAGGAAGTGACAGAAGGCGAGATATATATCGGAGACAGGCTGGTTAATGACGTGCAGCCAAAAGATAGGGATATTGCGATGGTTTTCCAGAACTACGCATTGTATCCCCACATGACGGTTTTTGATAACATGGCCTTTGGATTGAAGTTAAGAAGGACCCCGAAAGCAGAAATTAAGAGAAGAGTGCATGAAGCAGCAAAGATCCTGGAAATCGAACACCTGCTCGACAGGAAACCAAAAGCCTTGTCCGGTGGTCAAAGGCAGAGGGTTGCCTTGGGCCGTGCCATCGTTCGTAACCCCAAGGTATTCTTAATGGACGAGCCCCTGTCAAACCTGGATGCCAAGCTGAGGGTGCAGATGAGAATCGAGATAAGCAAATTGCACCAGAGACTACAGACAACCTTTATCTACGTTACACACGACCAGACGGAAGCTATGACGATGGGTACCAGGATTGTCGTTATGAAAGACGGGTTCATTCAGCAAGTGGATACTCCCCAGGCTCTTTACGAAAAACCTGTAAATCTTTTTGTAGCAGGATTCATCGGCAGCCCGCAGATGAATTTCATCAATGTCAATGTTGAAAAACGTGACGATGGAATCTATCTTGTATTTGGCAGTCACAGCATCAAGCTGCCGGAAGGAAAGGCAAAGAAAATCATGGCAGAAGATTATGTCGATAAGGAAGTAATAATGGGAATACGTCCCGAAAGCATACATGACGAGGAATTGTATATACAATCCATGCCGGATAGTGTTATAGAAGCAAAGGTAGAAGTTGTTGAAATGCTCGGTTCGGAAACATTGCTGTACTTGTTTGCTGACGAGGTAAGCCTGACTGCAAGGGTTAACCCGAGGACAACTGCAAGGACCGGCGATATTATAAGGGTTGCTTTCGATGCCAACAAGATTCACCTGTTTGACAAGGATACGGAGAAAGTTATAACGAACTAATACCAATATGCGACAATTATAAAACGAGTACAAGACGAATATGATATGCAGCAAATTGAAAATGTAGTGGATCCAGCGATAGGTAAAGCAATAAATAAAGCAGAGAATTGTTGAACAATAATGGTGAATTGCGGTAAATTGCAATAAAAAGAGGAAGATATTATATCTTTCTCTTTTTATTTTTTTGTGTTAATATATACTTCAGGAGCTTATTATGTTAATATAAGTCTTATTGTTTTGTTTAATAATTGTTTTTTTGATATTAAACGTTATATATCCAGGAGTGATGTTGTTGTCGGTAAAAATGTTCAGGAACCTGGTACAGCAAGTTAAGCAGATGATAAATGCAGAATGCGGCATAATGGATGAGAATGGCCTTATACTTGCCTGTACGGATGAAAATAAAACCGGGCATACTGTAAATAACCTCCAGCAGGTGTTGGAGTCGGATAAACAACTGGTTAGATTGAACGGCAAGACATATCAAAAAGTTAACATAAATAACAGGTATGAATATATAGTCTACCTGGATTCTGACAGCGAAGAGAGTGCCAGGTATTTAGCCCTGATTGCCTTGAACGTAAAAAACATGGGGATATATTACGACGAAAAATTCGACAGGAGCAATTTTATCCGGAATATCATGCTTAATAATATTTTACCCGGGGACATAACACTGAGGGCAAAAGAATTACATGTGGCCAATAATGCCTACAGGGTTGTATTTTTAATAAAAACCGAGGGAAACAAGGAAGCCCATCCCTATGAAATCCTATTAAGCCTTTTCCCCAACAGGATAAAAGATTTTGTTATTGTTATAGATGAAGAAAGCTTAGTATTGGTAAAGGAACTAAAATCCAAAAACGATGAAAAAGAAATAGAAAAAACAGCCAATATTATTATCGATACATTAAACACTGAACTGATGATAAAGGCAACGGTAGGCGTAGGTACAGTCGTGAACAATATAAGGGAAATAGGGCGTTCGTACAAGGAAGCTCAAACAGCGCTGCTGGTGGGCGGCATATTTGAGAATGAAAAGACCATTATTTACTATAACAACCTGGGGATTGGAAGACTTATATACCAGCTTCCCACCACGTTGTGCAAGTTATTTTTAAACGAGGTCTTTAAAAACAACTCCCGTGACATGCTGGATGGTGAAACCTTTCATACCATCCAGAAATTTTTTGAAAACAATCTTAATGTAAGTGAAACATCAAGGCAGCTGTATGTCCATAGAAATACGCTGGTATACAGGCTGGACAAGATACAGAAATTAACCGGCCTTGATTTGAGGAAATTTGACGATGCCCTTATTTTCAAGGTTTCCATGATGGTGAAAAAGTACCTCGAAAAGGTGGAGAAAAAGATGTGAGTAAAGGTGTGAAGGCTGCGGAGGCCGCGGGGACCGCGGAGGCCGTGAAGAGGTTGGAGAACGTGGAGAATGCGGACATCGTGGAGATCATGGACGCCATGTAAACCGTGAAATTCGTGGGAATCGTGGAGGTCATGGAAATAGTGGAAACCGTAGAAATCGCAAGATTCGTTAAAGCCGCGGAGGTGTACGCTGCAAATGGTCGAATTTAAAAATGTTACAAAGAGATATTCCAACGGGACGGTGGCTTTGCGCAATGTAAATATAAGCATTTCGAAAGGCGAATTTGTGTTTATTGTCGGGCAGAGCGGCTCAGGGAAGACAACACTGGTCAAGTTGATCCTGAAAGAAGAAGATCCCACCGAGGGTGAAATTTTCGTTAATGGTTATAATACATCATCAATGAAAAGAAAAGAAATTCCGTATTTAAGAAGGAGCCTTGGGGTGGTGTTCCAGGATTTCAGGCTGCTTCCGAATAAAACGGCATACG
>JAAZDH010000348.1 GCA_012512865.1 Clostridiaceae bacterium
TGGTAATTTTAGCTGGAAAATTTTATACCAGTTTAAGGTAATAGTTTGAGGGGAAGCAGAAATGCGGAACCTTCAAATATATGAAAATCAAGCTCTCCGACTTTTCGAGAGCGTACAGACAAAACAAACAAGAGGGGAATTTACATGATTAGGGATGCAAAAATATTACGGAAATTGGCATATGAATATGTACAAATAGCCAACAGCGATAGAAATGCCGAAAACATTAAACTCCACAGGGCTGTTAATGATCTGGGGCAGATAAGGCCCGTGGTTTTAATTGATGAGTTGCCCTGGAGTGAAATGAATATAAACGATGAGCTTACCTTGCAATGCTCGGACCCATATTTGCGCACAGTTGAATGGTTTTTGCGCACCAACATATTTAAAAGTAAGTATTTTCCTGCAGATATGGTCGTTCCAGGTTATATTCCTGTAAGCAAGGTTATTAATTCCACCGGAATAGGTATTATGGTTAAAGAGGAGACCCTTTCCACGGACAAGGACAATACCATAGTATCCCATAAGTTCTACGATGTCCTACAAACGGAGAAAGATCTTGAAAAGCTTAATAATCCTGTCATAACCTATGACCAGGCAGAAACTTTGAGACGCTACAACATGGTTGGAGAAATCCTGGGGGATATTCTGCCCGTGAGGTTGACAGGTATAAGTGCATTTTATGTAGGACCCTGGGATGATATTGCAAGATACCGCGGTGTTACCAACCTGCTGATAGATTTGGTGGATCGTCCCGGGTTCATGCACAAGATTGTTAAAAAACTAACCGAAATCAAGCTTTCCGAGCTTGAGCAATATGAAGCCCTGGACCTGCTGGATGCGTTTCCCACAAGCCTGCACTGTACCCCGGCAATTACTGGCGACTTACCCGGTAAAGACTTCAACGGCGAAAAAGTGACAAGAAAAGATATCTGGGGAAGGGGCCGTGCACAAATATTTGCCCATGTTTCCAAGGAGATGCATGACGAATTTGACATATCTTACATGATACAGACGGTGGGGCAGTGCGGTCTTGTATATTATGGCTGCTGTGAACCACTTGATAAAAAGATAGACATTGTCGAGAAAATACCCAACCTGCGGAAAATATCCATAACTCCCTGGGCTGATGTAAATGTGGCGGCAGAAGCCATAGGCAGCAAATATGTGTTATCCTGCAAACCCAATCCATCGGCAGTGGCAGTATACCAGCTGGATAAGGACGCCTTGAAAAAAGAAATAGGAACAATACTTGATGCATGCAGGAAAAATAACTGTTCTTGTGATATAGTGCTAAAAGATATAAGCTCCTGCTGTAGGCGCCCGGAAAATATATTTGAGTGGGAAAAAGTTGTAATGGATATGGTAAGAAATTATTGATTTTAAAAAAAGTAGCATGAATATCAACCACATTGTCAAGGCATACTATCATGTGGGTGATATCATGGAAGAAATGAATAATGAAAACCGGCAAAATAACCAGAACATAGCTGGAAACATGGATAAAAACATGGCTGAAGGTACGGGTGGAAACACGCCTGGAAATAATATGGCTGGCAACACGGGCGGCAGCATGGGAAGCGGTGAAGTGGCTGTCAAACCTGAAACCAATATAATATTCCTGGTCGTTGGATGGATTGCCGCCGTACTTTCTCTCTTTGCCTATCCTTTTATATTCGGGGTGGTGGGGGTAATAATGGGAATCCTTGCTGTAAAAAACGGCAGCAGGGCTGGCTTGCCCTTGATTATATCCAGCATCATCCTGATGGGTGTAGGCATGATATACAGCGGTGTTATAATGAACTATGTAAAGCATTACCTTGGGATGTGAGCGAGCCGGCATTATACATTAGGAGCTGCTTCACGGTTTTCCCGGGGATTATACTATAATTCTCCCAGGACTAAATACAGGTTTAATGCTACTATTACACAATCCGGTTTAAAAATATTCTATTTAAATCAAGTTGTTAAATTTGCTTGTCTAAATTTACTTCTTTGTTCGAATTTCATTGGGATCATGGCAGCAATTCAAGGCTAATTTATCATAGCGTAAAATTTTTGCAGGATAAAAAAAGCGAGAGACCATCCTTTTTGGTAAAATAAGAGTTAATGAAAAAAACCATTTCACAAAAGAAGGAGGTCTCTCATGGAAGATATTATAGCAGGAATTTGTGTAAATTTCATTACAGAAGTGATAAATTTTTTTAGTGAAAGCAAGGCACGAAGCATGGTAGAAATGGAAACCAGCTTAAAGCAAAAGGCTGATCAGTTTATAGTAGAGATGATAAAAGTATATTTTAAAGGAATAGATAAAGCGATAGAAGAAGACAAGGCAGGTCGTAGGAAGAAGGGAATAGTCATTGAGCGGAAGGGAGATGACCGGGAGGTATATACGAAATTTGGGTACATAGAATTCAACCGTACATACTACTATGATAAGAGGAGATATATTATATGAAAAATAACGATAAGGAAAAACGAGAAAGTGACAAACAAGATAAGTATATGAGTTCTGTAAAGGTAGGGGCTAAGGGACAGATAGTGATTCCAAAAGAGGCACGGGAGATGTTTAATATAGAACCAGGTGATACACTTGTTTTACTCGCAGATGTAGAAAGAGGAATAGCTATTCAGAGACTTGACTACTTTGATAAAATTGCTGATGAAATATTTAGCGGTAAATATAAGCCTGATAGTAATGAAAATAATGAACATTTAATTGGATTTGCAAAAGGAATAAAAGATGTTAGGTAGATATTCGAAAAGTAGCTGGAAATTTTGCTAAACACTAAATTTGAAGCAAAAAACAAGAATGAAAAGCAATATATAGATGATGCACCTTGAAAACCGCATATAGTTACGAGGGGATAACCTAA
>JAAZDH010000043.1 GCA_012512865.1 Clostridiaceae bacterium
ATAAACGGGATAACGCGGAAAATGCCGCAAGGCAGATAAAGGAGCAGGGTCTGAGAACGGAAGACATATCCATTGTAGCAAAGGACGGTGCGAATGGTCAGGGAATCAAAGGACTCGACGCTGCCGGGCGAGAAAATATAAACGATAATATCTCCGATGGAGCAATGACCGGCGGGGTACTGGGTGGTCTTGCAGGATTATTAATCGGCGCGGGAAGTATTGCCGTGCCCGGTTTAGGGATAGTTGCAGCGGCAGGGCCGATTACGGGCCTCATATCGGGGGCTGTCACGGGTGGTATAGTTGGAGGTCTTGTTGACCTTGGGATACCTGAAAAAAGAGGACAGCAGTATGAAACCGACGTTAAGGCTGGAAAAATCCTGTTTACAATGAAATCAGAAGATGAGAATATAGGCAAAGTAGGCTCAATACTGAGAAATAACGGGGCTGTAAGCGTTGACTCCTACGATCAGCCCAATTAACCGGTATAATTGGCTTGACCGGCTTAACCGGAAGGCTAACCGGCCTTGTGAATATTATAACTTTAATCATTTATGGGTTTATTTAATTTATATGACACGTAATATGGCAAAACGACTTCCTAAGGTTAATATTGAAGCAAAGCTTACGGATAGTTGTGCTTAAGGCCAGAAAAAATCCGTAATTCGCCACATCGATGTAGCGAGCCGTCACCTTAAGCCATGGATGGCGAGTGTGACGGGTAGGATTTTTTCGCCAGCCTTAAGCATTACTATCCGTAGCTGAAGCGACCATATTAGCCTTAGGAAGTCATCCTTGCCTAATTTTTCTTCAAATTAATTTAATACACCTATCACTTACCATATATTACCGGTATCACTTGCTGAAGAATCCAGGGGTTATTTCCCGGGCGGTTAATTAGAAGGCATATCCACGGGTTCTTCAGCATGGTTCCCGGTATGCGGTTCCTTGGTTGTATTTTCATGTGCCGGCTGGCTTGGTATTGCATTTTCATCCGCTTGTTGGCCGGGTATTGGTCCGTCATTTGCATCATTTGCCTGGTACCTGGCTGGCTCCTTCCCGGGCTGGGTATCCATTTCCTGCACTGGCAGCTGTCCGTGCCCTTCTTCGGGTAACTGCCCCGGCGATTGATCTGCCTGTTGCCCGGTATGTTCTGTATATTCTTGATATTCTTGTAATGGCTGTTCCTTTTTTGTGCCGTGCAAAATTTCCTTGTTTAAAGGGATGTAAACACTGGTATTCAGCTTAAACCTGCTTACTTCCTGCCCGTTCTGCCTGACAACCTTGTAGGTGTCAACAACATATCCGTTTATGCCGTCCTGCCTGACAACGATCGTACCTTCGGGCAAGGTCGGGTCATTAATGTAGACGGTATTGTAGTTTGTGGTATTAACAACCTGGGTATAATACTCAACCGTTTTGCCGGGGTTCTCCCTGGTTCCCAGGATTGTAAACACCAGTTCATTTGAAGGGGTCATCCTGCCAATAATTTTTATGGGCCAATTTGAAGAGTTTCTAAATTTGAAATCGATTGTTTGGTATGCCACGGCAGCATCCATTCCTATAGGTATGTATGCTACTACAAAGCTGTGGTTATGTCTTTCCAGCACATCAAGATCCGCTTGCAAAACTGCATTATACAACGTGGTACTTACCTGGCAAATGCCGCCGCCGACAGAATTTATTATTTCCCCGCCCCAAAAAACTTTTGCAGGTTTATATCCTTTTTCCTCGGTTCGCTCGCCCAGTGTCTTGTCAAAAGAGAATATATCCCCAGGGGCTAGTATCGTGCCGTTAATGCATTCTACCGCAATCCTTAAGTTTTCGCTCCGGTTAATGTTGTACTGGGTGTCTGTCAGGAAATATGTTTTAAAGGTTGCCAGGGCATCCTTGAATAAGTTTTCGTTCAGTTTTTCGCTTGTTATTTCCGGTTCTATCAACGTGACGGGTAAAGTTCTTACAATATTTTCATTGGCATTTATATCCTTTATTGTTTCATTCAAAAAATCTTTATCTATCTGCCGGCCGTTTTCATGGGGGACAATTTCAAGCATGTTGTTGTTACCTACCCTGACTTTTGCATTGACAGGCTCCCTGCATATTAAATGATAGTATTCGTCCGGGTCGGCTTTCTCTTTTCTGGTTGTAATTACAGGAACATCTATCCTTGATATGTTGCGGTTCCTGAGAAAGTTCCTGATTTCATTTTCAAGGTACTCCTTGTCTATGCTTTCTCCATGGCGCCCGGAATTAATTATTACCGCATTGTTATCTATTGTTAGCGAAGGGTTTTTGACAAGTACAAAATTCTTTTCATGAAAAGATGCAACAATATCGCTTAGTTTTTTTTCATCATATGAAATTTCCGGGGAAATGATTTCTTCGTTGAAATTTACCATGAAAATCCTGTTCAGCCTTTCGATTATATTTCCTTCTCTTCCTATTGAGAATGCTTTTTCCACCGTGGCATCCACGTCAAAATTTACATTAAAATCAGATAAACTGTACTTTTCCTTGTGTTTATCGGTGACCAACGTAACTTTCAAGTTGTCCAGCTCGTACTTATATTTTTTTTCCAGGACTTCCTTCAGCTCATCCCGCGTTAAACCTCCGGCATTTATCCCGTCAACATATACGCCCTTGTATACTTTATCAGTATTGATTATTGTATAAATCAAGAGAAATAAAATTGACAATAGAACAAATATTATAACCGCCAGCGAGATAATTATTGTATTCCTGGCTCTTTCGCTCTTCTTGGCTGCTGCTTCTGTCATGTATATTTTGACACCCCTATACTTAAATTAAATAACTTAAATTTTAGTTCTATTTCTATTTATATTTATATCATTCATATTACCACTATTATAATGACGATATCAAAATTTTTAAGTTCCAACAATCTTTTCTGAAACCTTGTATTAATTTTTAAATTTTATAGTGTTATTTCAATTATGCTTTTTTATTGGGACCGATTTAACATTTTACCATATTATGCGCCTAATGTCATTCAGGTTTAGCGCATTGATAGTGTCAAGTTGTTGTAGGATTTAAAAAGCACCTTTCGGCCGTCCTTTCTGGTAATAATCTAGAATAGATATCCATCGTATTGTATGTTCTTTAAGTGGCGGAACAAAGGAGTAACTTTACCAT
>JAAZDH010000349.1 GCA_012512865.1 Clostridiaceae bacterium
ACTAATACAGGCGGGGGAAAAATAATTGCTTTCGGATACGAGTATTTAAGAGAAAATCCTGAACTTCCTATTGGTAACCCTCAAACGGGGGGTGTATTGGAAAGCAGGATTGTTTTTTTGAATCCTTAAATAGTAATGAATTTAATACATATAATAAACCTTGTAAAGAGGATAAAACGCTAAATGAATATAAACTATGGGAAGGACCGAAATTAATTCCTTCAAGATTTAAAGAACCTATTGAAGCATCTGCCCCTGTTACTGTACTTAAAAATGGCGTTTGGGTATCTCCCATAGCAAATTTCTTTAACTGGGATGGCAAGTGCCCCTCCGGGCTTCATGGCCGTCTTCTAAAATCTGAAGATGAGGGAAAAACATGGGATGACAGTACAATAACTATGGAGTTCCCTGAAAGAAACATAACAGTTTGGGAACAAAGGCTATGTGAATTGGAAAATGGAAATTTGGTTGTAATAGCCTGGAACGAAGTTCTTGCGACAGGAGAAAGATTGCCTAATCATTACGCTATTTCTGAAGATGACGGTAAGAGTTTTTGTAAACCTATATCTACCGGTATAATGGGGCAGGCATCAAACTTACTACATATAGGGGATAACAAGGTACTTGCACTTCATTGTTTGAGACGTGATACAGGTAGGCCGGGGATATATGGTTATATTGTTGACCTTGCAAATGGGATATGGGATATACTTAGCAGAGAAATAATTTGGGAGCCTCAAATACCAGTAAAAGCTGACAACAGCGTGGCATCAGTATTCTCTTTCCTTAAATTTGGTCAACCTTCAGCTATAAAATTAAAAGATGGAAGCTACCTGGTAACTAACTGGGTCATTGAAGATGGCAAAGGAAAAATAGCCTGGCATAATCTTGAAATTATATAATAAACTATAATCTGTGTTTATGTTGCCATAAATAGGATTAAGGAAATATTCCTTAATCCTTGGCAGCTTCTGCCATTGCTATAACATTTTCAAGGGGAACGTTCGGGAGTATTGCTTCATGGCTTGGGCTTACTATGAGGTTGGGTCCGAACAGATCTTTTAACCTGTATACTTCCTCCTTGATTTTTGATGGTTTGGCATGTACCAGCAGTTCCTGGGTATCAACACCCCCGACGAAAGCGATGTCGTTCTTGAATTCTCTTGCCAGTGTCGCTGCGTCCATGTTAGCTGCCTTGGCTTGAAGGGGATGAAGGGCATCTACGCCTGCTTCTATAAGGTACGGGATAACTTTGTATATGGAGCCGCAGGAGTGCAATAGAACCTTCTTGTTGTACTTTTTGGCAACTGCTATAAGCTTTTTGAGACCCGGCAGGATAAATTTTTTGAATGCTTCGGGGGATACGAGCAAATCCAGCTGTGTCCCGAAATCATTACCGAAGAAAAATGTATCTGCCTTGTCCCCGGTATACTTGAAAAATCTATCGTTTGCTTCACAGAAGAAATCTACTACGTGTTCCGTAACGGCTTCTACTACACCAGGATCGGTGTACATTTTTACAAAGTAATTCTCCATTCCGAAAAAATTACTTACAATATGAAAAAATGAGATCCATAACCCGGTAAATACAGCTTTATCCTCGTATTGACCCAAAATTTCAGAAACCTGGCT
>JAAZDH010000350.1 GCA_012512865.1 Clostridiaceae bacterium
ATCAAATAAGGGAATATTTTTTTGATGCATTAGTTAAATCTGCTACTAATTATCTCAATACTTTTGATAGTAAAAGCGGACGTTTTCTTGAAAATGGCGGCTGGGCAGTAACCCTGCAGGACGCCGTATTGGCATACGCTTATTTATATACTACTGAAAAAGAAGGTAATCCATTTTATAAAGATGAAAAAATTTTTAATATAATTTTAAAGGGTGTACAGGCACTTCGTGATTTTCAATATCCTGATGGTCAGTTTGAATTTATAAAAACAGACGGTTCAAAATGGGGACCTATATATATGCCGTGGACTTTCTACCATTGGTTGGAAACATATGAGATTATGAAGAATTATTTGCCTGACAATGTTAGAGGCGACTGGGAAACAGGTCTAATGCCTGCTTTTATTTCATTCAGCCAGCGTGATAATAATTATCTTCACAACATCCCCCTATGGAATTCCATGAGCCTTCACAGGGCAGGCATAATCTTTAATAATGATAATTGGAAAAAACATGCTGATGTCTTGTTTCAAAAAGCAGTGGAAGAGCAACACCCTGATGGTTACTGGGAAGAGCATGGTGGTCCGACAGTTACTTATAATTATGTATACATCCATGCAATGGGACTATATAGATTTCATGGCGGCAGTATTGATGTTACGGAAGCTCTCAGAAAAAGCGCTATGTTTCACCAGGCATTTACTTACCCGGATGGTAGTACCGTTGAAACTATAGATGGCAGAGTTAAATACCGTAAAGTAGAAAAAAGATATAGTACAACGGGATTAACAGGACTTTTAGCTACAAGTGCAGGCATTTCATATATATATTCTCTTTTAAACTTGTTCAGCAAAGATAGAATAAGTTTACCTCATACAACATCACTGCTTATTATGCTTGATAATATACTTGATAATTCAAATGTAGATTTTATTGATAATTTTGCAGGATATGCAAATTTTACAAATGAAAGCTTGGAGTTGATCCATGGCAAGGGCTCTATAATAAGGAAGGCCAACAGGCAGGTTGTACTTAGTTCCTATACCGTGCCGTTATGCGATAGTAGGTGGGCACTTGACAGGCAATCTTTCATAAGCATATGGGATAAAAATTCGGGCCTTATACTTGGAAGCGGCAACTCCAAGTATCAACCTGGACATAGCAGTTTTGTCATATGCGGCAAAGATGGAAATGTTATTAGCTACACACCATTATCAGCCCGGCACTTATCTTTAGGAGAAGTGGAACTTTTATATTACGGGGCCAGATGTACTATTAAAGCCCGGATTGATGACAGTGGAGCTATTTTAATTACATATGGCGCACAAAAGGCAGAAGATTTTTTATCGTGGTATATTAACATACCGTTAAAACCTCAATTTAATAACTCAGTTGCGGAAATTAAAGAATACAAACAAGATGACAAAAATGTTGTTGAATTCTCCGGTATATACCTGTCCTTTCAGGAAGATTACAAAATCACAGCCCCATCTTTTCCCTTCAATCCTTATGCTAAAGATGGCAGCTCTAGTATTGAAGAGGCTGCTGCAGTTTTAACCATATATCCCAAGAAGGATAGTATTTCAATAAAAATAGTGTAAATGGTGCAAAATAGGAAAGAATTCAAGGTATCATCCTTTTTGGCTCATCTTAACCTATACCTGGCCTATATTGCTTATTGCATAATTAAAATATACAAAGTTACAAAGCAAATTCCCAGTTTTGCAACGGCAAATTCCTCGTAATTGCAAAAGGCCATTGAAATTAAGTAATGTAATCTTTTTCCAATTCGTTGAATAATTTTATGGCGGCTTTGCTGCCGGATTCATACAGGTAAATTTTTTCTTCCCGGGTAATATCAAAATCAAGAAATGATACTTTGCCCGTGTCTATCCTTCCTACATACTTCATATCGTATGCGGCATCCTTGGGCACGCCTATATCATGAACTGCGGTTATGAGGGCTTTTAATACGTCAAGTGCTGTATCCATGTTTAAGGTTGTTTTCTTTTCCCCTCCGTCTAATGTAAAACCTACTGCCGGCGGATACCCTGAAGAATGTTTAACCAGCCAGGATGGAAACCTGTCCAGTACACCTCCGTCAACAATGTAGTGAATTACCGTTTTATCTCCTTGTTTCCTCTTTATTTCCACCGGCTTGAACGCGAAGGGCACGCAAGTACTCATTCGCACTGCCTTGGCTACTTCAAGCTCATCCGGGTCTATTCCATAGTAAGATATATCGTCAGGAAGCACAATCACTTTCACCCTGTTGCAATCGGCAGCTGTCATTCTCACTTTATATCCTCCCGGGTTTTCCTCATCCACAATCCCTCCCCTAAGGTCTCCAAAGGTCCTTACGCCTTTTCTTGCCAACAGCCATCCAATCCATTCCTCGAGGTAATCACCATCAAACAAGCATCCTTTCTGGCAGTATTTTACTATTCCCTTTAAAAGGTTTACCCTGTAATCGCCTTGTAAATTATTGAATGAGTTGCCGGCTAATTTATTTACTTGATTATTGGCTGAATTCCCGTCTAAAGACAAGCTATCGGCCGGATTGGTCGCAGAATTGCCGGCTAAACCGTCCCTGGTAAAAAGAAACTTGAAAATATTCTCATAGCCCAGTTTCCATCTATCCCTGATTTCCATGATCTCTTGCACTACCGGCACCCTCATGGGTATCCTGTCCAAGTTGATTTTTGAAAAATCAAACTGCTCTATTATGTCCAGTATTTCCCATGCTTTATACCCGGCAGCAATGCATGCGCCGGCAACTGATCCTGCTGAAACCCCTGCAATATTACCCCACTTATATCCCCTTTCCTCGGCAACCTCAAAAACACCCGAGTAAGCAATTCCCTTTATACCTCCACCACCAAGGACCAAGTTCAATAACCTTTTTTTCGCTGTTAACGGAGTATAATACCACCAATACAATGCCCTCACCCTATCTATGTGTGACACAGGGACGTGACACAGGGACGGGGGTATTGTCACACGTGACACGGGGACGGGGTGGTATCACCGGGGGTAATGTCACTTCCAACACCCTCACCCTGTCTCATCCTATCTATGATGCCACCATCATGATCTATTATGCTACTATATTTTATTAAACACCCCCTATTTCTGTGCATAAAAAAAAGCGCCCCTTTGCGCTTTATATGACACGTGACATCTCTTCGTCACCCCGTGTCACATGGCGTGATGACTTCCTTAGGCTAATATTGGAGCAAAGCTTACGGATAGTTGTGCTTAAGGCCAGAAAAAATCCGTAATTCGCCGCATGGATGCGGCTAGCCGTCACCCGAGCCATGGATGGCGAGTGTGACGGGTAGGATTTTTTCGCCAGCCTTAAGCATTACTATCC
>JAAZDH010000351.1 GCA_012512865.1 Clostridiaceae bacterium
ATTGCCAGCCTTGTAAAGACTGATACGGGTAAAATAACAGGCGGCTTCAAACACGTTGGAGACATGGCCAATTTTATATATGAAAAAGTAACCCGGCTGGAAGCCGAAACTGAAGTACTAAGAAAAGGCAGCAGTGAGTTCCGGGAATCATTGAAGGATGTCACCCAGGCTATCGAAGATATAGCCGGGGGGTCTTCGAGTATAATAGCTGATACTGAAAAAATAGCCTTGCATGTAGCCGGATTGGAAAAAACCCTTTCGGATAACCGGGAGCATATAAGGTGCGTTGCTGAAAATATGGACAGAATAATAGAGAACAAGAACCAGGGGCTAAAATTAATGAGCGAATTAAGAAATATTACAGAAACAACATCAGGTGCAATCGCACAGATTAACAAGGTAGTTAATGAGACCAGCGAAAGTACAAATAAAATAGTTGAAGCAGGAGAATTTATAAAACACATAGCCACTCAAACAAACCTGCTGGCTTTTAATGCAGCCATAGAAGCGGCTGCAGCCGGGCAGTCCAATACGGGGTTTGCCGTGATAGCGGAAGAGATAAGAATCTTGTCTAATGAGACCAATAGGTATGTTAAAGAAATACGAAGCTATACGGAAGCATTGGCAGGCAGTGTGGTTAATGCCTTAAAAGTATTGGAAAAAGTAAATTCTGCCATAGAAAATGAAATTAAAGGTGTAAAGGATATGGATGACCTGTTGGATAGGATAAACGAATCCACCACATCGACGCAAAACTATATTGTTAAGCTGAATGAATCCGGGGATACAATCCTGGAGCAGGCAAAGGAAATAAAGTATTCAATATCGAATTTATACGCTGTTAACGAAGAAAACTCCGCAAATATGTGCCAGGCATCCTGCAATATGCACAACCAGGATCCTTACATAGAATCAATAATAAATCTAATTAACAGCTTGTGCGGAATGGCTTACAACATAAGGGACAAATCCATGGAAATCAAGATGTTGATTGACATAGGACTGTTGATAGATTACCTGGAAACAGAGGGTTACAGTAATGACAATCTCATTGAGATATGCCGCAAGTTGAATGTAACAACGGCATACGTGGCAGATGAGACAGGATACGTACACTATTGCAACGAGGAAATAGGCAGGGGTGTAAACCTGTTTGAATTTGACAAAAGCTTGATGCAATTGTTAAACGGTGCCGATTATGTTGCAATACCCATAAAGCAAAGGGCGGAGGATGGGAAAACGTATAAGTTTTTATCTGTATACAGGAATAATAAAATTTATGAGCTGGGGATAGATTTATCAACATCTTATCATTGACATTCCCCGGGAAAAGAAAGGAACAGTTACGCGTTTATTTTGACTATAGCCGTTTTTTAGGTTGTAATCTGATTAGATGCAGTTTATTTCCCCAATTATCTCTAAATTTGCTTATGGTTTAATATTTAATAATGCACCAGAAGGTTATTGAAACCAATTGATTTTATCTTTATGCTTTTATATAATCATCTTGTATCAATCCCACCCTATATCAATTTTAAGGAGAATGATTTATGAATATATACCTGGACAGCAAGTCAATTGACTGGAAAATGGCGTTTGCCCATGATGCTGAATTAAAAGCTAATGGTAAGCTTGGAAGCATGGAACTTAGAAGCATCAGCGATATCATGGGCTCAGGACTGGATGTGTTGGATTGCACCGTACCAGGAAATTTTGAGCTTGATCTCCTGAAGAACGGATCTATCGAAGACCCATTTCGTGGTTTAAATGTGCTGGACTTGCATAGGTTTGAAGATTGCCATGTATGGTATTTTGCCAGTTTTAAAGGGGGCTTTTTTAACCAGGAATCCAATGCTCAAAAGGCTCTCCAAGATGCATACCTGGTTTTTGAAGGACTGGATACGTATGCCGATATTTACCTGAACGGCAGCCTGGTTGCAAGTGTGGATAATATGCTTATTCCCCATAAGATACCGGTGAACGGCTTGATCAAGGATGATAACGAGATCTTGGTACATATAAAACCTGCCGTTGTTGAAGCAAAAAAATACAAGTACTCCGTGTTTGAATACACGTTGAGATATAATTATGAATCCCTGTATGTACGTAAAGCCCCCCACATGTTCGGATGGGACATCATGCCGAGGATCGTTTCGGCGGGAATATGGCGGCCTGTTTATATACAATTGCAGCCGAGGAAACGGATTGACGAAATCTACATTCAAACCTTGGATATAACCTTCGAGGGCGGGGATGCAACTTTACTGTGCTATTATAGAATAAATGCAGGGGATAGCCTACCCTTGGGATATGAACTCTTAATCGAAGGAGAATGCGAAGGCAGCAGGTTCAGTGTAAGAAGGAAACTGCAATTTTGTGTTGGAAGCATTAATTTCACGATATATAATGCCAAGCTGTGGTGGCCGGAAGGAAGAGGAAAACCGAACATATATAAAGTTACGGCAAGCCTGTTAAAGAATGGTGAATTGCAGGATGCGGCAAACATAAATCTTGGTATCCGGACAGTAAAGCTGGAAAGAACAAGCACAACCGATGAAGAAGGCAGCGGAGAATTCTGTTTTGTAATTAATGGTGAAAGAATATTTGCAAAGGGAACGAATTGGGTCCCTGCGGATGCATTTCACTCCAGGGATAGGGAAAGAATACCCGGGATACTTGAAATGGCAAAGGATTTAAGGTGCAATATTATTCGATGCTGGGGCGGTAATGTATACGAGGACGACATTTTTTACGACCTTTGCGACCAATATGGAATTATGGTATGGCAGGATTTCTCCATGGCTTGTGCAATATATCCGCAGTCGGAAGAATTTGCCGGAAGGATTGCGGTTGAAGCAGAGACAGTGGTCAAGAGGCTCAGACAGCATCCCTGCATAGTTTTATGGGCGGGGGACAACGAGTGTGACCAGGCCTTTAATTCATGGTCGGGAATTAGAAAGAACCCAAATGAAAATATACTAACAAGGAGAGTAATTCCGGAAGTTCTAAGAAGGCATGATCCTATAAGGCCATACCTGCCCAGTTCTCCTTATATTGATAAAGAAGCCTTCGAGAAGGGCGAAAAATACCTGCCTGAGAACCATCTCTGGGGGCCGAGGAATTACTTTAAGAGCGATTATTACAAAAAAGCTCTTTGCCATTTTGTAAGCGAGATAGGATACCATGGCTGCCCCTCCGTGGAATCAATCAAGAAATTTATATCGCCCGGTTCTTTATGGCCTTATAAGGATAATAAAGAATGGCTTGTGCATGCCACAGCCCCGAGACTTGAGCCGGATGGTCCATATAATTACAGGATTGAACTTATGGCGACGCAAATAAGGGAGCTTTTTGGTTTTGTGCCGGACAACTTGGGGGACTTCGTAAGGGCAAGCCAAATATCCCAAGCAGAAGCTTTCAAGTATTTTATCGAATTCTTTAGAAGCAGGAAATGGAGGACAACCGGCATAATATGGTGGAACCTCATGGATGGATGGCCGCAGTTTTCGGATGCGGTTGTAGACTATTATTTTGGAAAAAAGCTTGCATATGAGTATATCAAGCTGTCTCAACAGCATATATGTGTCATGATAAAAGAAAGTGAGACGGAAAACCCCTTAAACGAAGTAGTCGTATGCAACGATACAAGGGAAGGTACCGGTGTGGATTTTGAAATTATAAATATCGAAAACGGAAAAGTTTTGCTTAATGGAAGCGGTTACGCTGCCCCGGATAGAGTTACATGCCTTGGCAAAGTGCCCCTTCCGGCTAATGCGCCGCCTGCCTTTTATGTAATCAGGTGGAAAACAAAATACGAAAAGGGGATAAACCACTATACTGCCGGAATACCAGTATTGGGCGATGTTAAAAAAGAAGAATTGGTGTCTGTTTTTAAGAGGTATTTGGGTTGGTTGGATAAATATATGAAGGAAATAGGTAAGGAATTGCCTTGGATATGATAAAGCCTAACAGTTGCAGAGTTAGCTTATGAATAATGATACGGATTTGTTTTTGACGGTGCAAAAAAGGTGATAAACATCGGAAAACCTTTGACGAAGTAAGGTATGTTTATTGTTTTGAGTAAAACGTTATGGGGTTTATTTGTTTGCTTGTTGAATGTATTTGGTCTATTTATATAATTGTATTTATACATTGATTTTATCGGACTTGCGAGGAAAATATTGTATATTATTTATTGTCTATGCAACTTATTGTATAATATTATTTGAGATATACAAGTTTTTCAGTAACAGATAGGAAGACATGATGACTATATTGTATCCAGTAAAACTGTGCAGAAATGGGGAATTTAAGATTGTTGCGCCTATGTTTATTTAATATAGATAGAGTACCCAATAAAGAGTGACATAGATGGTCATTTGTTATACCGGCTAAATGGTGAGAACCTTAAGAATGCATATAAATTAAGTAGATATTCGAAAAGTAGCTAGAAATTTTGCTAAACACTAAATTTGAAGCAAAAAACAAGAATGAAAAGCAATATATAGATGATGCACCTTGA
>JAAZDH010000352.1 GCA_012512865.1 Clostridiaceae bacterium
CAGCAAAGACAAAAAAAGAACACCTGCTGCAAACCTGCCAGTAAAGGTGTTCCCTTAATATACGAATATACATGTAATATACGATTATACCTGCTTACGCTTTTCCGGCACAGCCCAGTACGTTAACAAGCTTATGCTTTACAAGCTCTTTTATGGCTTGCCTTGCAGGCCCCAGGTACTTCCTGGGATCAAAATCCTCGGGATACAGGGCAAAATGTTTTCTTATGGAAGCTGTCATTGCAAGGCGCAGGTCAGAGTCGATATTAATCTTGCATACTGCCATTGAAGCCGCCTTTCTCAGCATATCCTCCGGAACTCCCTTTGCCCCGGGCATTTTACCTCCATACTTGTTAACATCTTCAACAAGCTCGGGAATAACTGAAGACGCCCCGTGAAGCACTATCGGAAACCCGGGAAGCCTTCTTTGGATTTCCTCCAGTATGTCAAACCTTAACCGCGGCTCACCCTTGAACTTATATGCACCATGGCTTGTACCGATGGCAATTGCCAATGAATCCACTCCCGTTTCTCTGACAAATACCTCTACTTCATCCTGGTCCGTGAAAAATGCATCCTCGTCGGCTACATTAATTGCATCTTCTATTCCTGCAAGCCTTCCAAGCTCACCTTCTACAACAACTCCCTTGCTGTGGGCGTAATCCACTACCTGTTTTGTCAGCTTTATATTCTCCTCCAACGGGTATTTTGAACCGTCAATCATTACAGAAGTAAATCCGCCGTCAATACATGACTTACATATCTCAAAATCTTCGCCATGGTCCAGGTGAAGGCAGATATCAAGGCCCGTATCCGCAACAGCAGCTTCAACAAGTTTCATTAAGTATATATGCTTTGCATATTTCCTTGCTCCCGCGGATACCTGTAAAATAAGGGGTGCATTTACTTCCTTAGCTGCCTCGGTAATCCCTTGTATAATTTCCATGTTGTTTACGTTAAAGGCGCCAATGGCATAACCGCCCTCGTAAGCTTTCCTAAACATTTCTTTTGATGTAACCAACGGCATATACAACAACTCCTTGTTAAGTTTTTGTCACGTTTACTATAATTCTAACATATTATACCTTAAAATCAAGAAGTTTTGTATTTATTATACAGGGTTGTACGGTGCACATATTTCTCCCGGACTGTCACAACAGTTTTACCTCCTATTTCTGTAATTTTACGTTCCGGTTACACGGGGTGCATTTTCCCCTAACCTGCTATGTTGTAAAAAACGGTGTTCCAGGCCCCTGCAACCTGTAAATTTTTATGGTTTTTTGTGGAATTTTTACTGATTGAAATAGAAAAAGTATTATGTTATATTTTATTTAAGCTTGGTATTTGCGTAATTATACACGAAGGAGGTTTTTATTACATGAGCAAACTAAAAGGAGCATGTATATTCGGACAATCAGGCGGCCCTACATCCGTTATTAATGCAAGTGCCGCCGGCGTGATACAGGAAGCGTTAAAACAGGACTGCATTACCGGCGTATTCGGGGCAGCCCATGGTATTAAAGGTATTCTAAACGAAGTTATTTACGACATGAGCAAGGAAGACCCTTACGAGCTTGAACTGTTAAAGACAACCCCGTCCTCGGCCTTGGGTTCTGTCCGCTACAAGCTTAAAAAAGCCAAAGAAGATGAAACGGATTACTTAAGGATCCTCGAAGTATTTAAAAAATATAATATCAGGTATTTCTTCTATAACGGCGGAAACGATTCCATGGACACTTGCAACAAGATTAGCAAGTACATGCAGAAAGCCGGGTATGAGTGCAGGATAATGGGTATACCAAAAACCATAGATAATGACCTCTGGGGAACAGACCATTGCCCCGGTTATGGAAGCGCGGCAAAATACATCGCCACTTCAATCATGGAGATATACCACGATGCAAAGGTATACGACAAGGGAATGATAACCATACTTGAAATCATGGGAAGAAATGCAGGTTGGCTTACGGCGGCATCCGCCCTTGCATCATGCAAGGGATATGGGCCCGACTTGATTTACCTGCCGGAAATGCCATTTGATATTGACAGCTTTATTGATAACATCAGCAGGATATACAGTGAAAAAGGCAACGTTATAGTTGCGGTATCGGAAGGAATCAGGGACAAGGAAGGAACCTACATCTCGGAATATGGCTCCGACCTTGCGAAGCATAAGGATGCCTTTGGCCATGCACAGCTCGGAGGGTTGGCCGCAACCCTTGCAAACATTGCAAAAGAGAAAACAAAAGCAAAAGTTCGGGGTATAGAATTCAGCCTGCTTCAAAGGTGCGCTGCCCACATGGCTTCTCTCACTGATGTAAACGAAGCGTACATGGCAGGCCAGGCGGCGGTACAATATGCGGTGCAGGGGATAACCGACAAAATGGTAGCATTCGAAAGGGCCGACCAATCCGATTACAAGTGCAATATAAAACTGGTTGACCTTTCTGACGTGGCAAATACAGAAAAGAAAGTACCCCTTGAATGGATAATCAATAATGGAACCGGGGTTTCGGATGAGTTTGTTAAATATGCTCTTCCCTTGATCCAGGGTGAATCAAGGCCTCCTTTTGAGGATGGCCTTCCCAGGTTTGCAAGATTGAAAAAGGTTCTTGCATTTTTGAAATGAAAAAATTTTAAATGCCTATTGCAATTATATGCAAATCGTGTTATACTAGCATGGTAGTAGGTTTGAAAAGGATGGGCTCATCGCCTGTTATTAGAGTAAAAAATTGAAAATTTAATAAATGTGCAATGATGCACACTGGTGAATGCAAGACGTACTCAACGGGGAGTATGAAAAACTGTTGGGTACGTCTTTTTTGTTTGGCATTCTCCAGGTTGCACAAGTTGTAAAAGCTGCAACGAATTCATTGCAAGGAGGAGTATTATATGTCAAATTACAGCAAGAACGATGTTTTAAGGCTGGTGAAAGAATCAGGCGTGAAATTCATACATCTTCAATTCACCGATATATTCGGCATGCTGAAAAATGTTGCCATCACATCGGAGCAACTGGAAAAAGCCCTTAACAACAAGTGCATGTTTGACGGCTCATCCATAGAAGGTTTTGTAAGAATTGAAGAATCAGACATGTACCTTGCACCGGATCCCAATTCTTATGCGATATTTCCATGGAAACCTCAAACGGGCAAAATTGCAAGACTTATGTGTAACGTGGTTAATCCCGACGGTACCCCGTTTGAAGGAGACCCCAGGTATGTTTTGCAGAGAACCCTGAAGAAAGCCGCCGAAATGGGTTATGAGAAGTTCAACGTGGGCCCGGAGTGTGAGTTCTTCCTATTTTTGACCGACAATGAGGGGAAACCCATACTTAAAACTCACGATAATGCCGGTTATTTCGACCTTGGGCCCGTGGACCTGGGTGAAGATTCAAGGCGGGATATTTGTATCGCGCTCGAGGAAATGGGTTTTGAAATAGAGGCATCCCATCACGAAGTTGCCCCGGGCCAGCATGAGATTGATTTCAGGTACCAGGATACCCTTACCACTGCAGATAATATAATGACCTTCAAGATGGTTGTAAAGACCATAGCCCAAAAGAACAACCTGCATGCTACCTTCATGCCGAAGCCTATTTTCGGGATAAACGGTTCGGGTATGCACACGAACGTTTCATTATTCAAGGATAACAAAAATACTTTCTACGATGAAAAGGACCCCCTGCAGCTAAGCCAGGAAGCATATTGGTTTATAGGCGGCTTGCTGAAGAACATGAGGTCCATTACGGCAATAACGAATCCCACGGTGAATTCATACAAGAGACTTGTACCCGGGTATGAAGCTCCCGTTTACATCGCATGGTCCGCGAAGAACCGGAGCCCCCTGGTCAGGATACCGGCTGCAAGGCAGGAGTGTACAAGGCTTGAAATAAGGAATCCCGACCCGTCCTGCAATCCGTACCTGGCTTTAACTTGCATATTGGCTGCGGGCCTTGACGGGATAAAAAACAAGATTGAACCTCCTTCACCGGTTGACAAGAATATTTACGAGATGCTGGATGAAGAAAGGCTTAAAGAAGGCATACTTTCACTCCCGGCAAGCCTTGAAGAGGCCGTTAGGGAAATGGAAAAAAGAGATCTTGCCAGGGAAGTCCTGGTGGAGCATATTTTTAACAAGTTCATCAAGGCAAAGAAAAGAGAATGGAACGATTATAGGACTAAAATAACAAGCTGGGAGCTTGAACACTATTTAACGAAATATTAAAATTAAGTTAGTTCAGTGATTATGTGCAGATTTAACAACTATAAGTACATGTAAAAGTAAAAAAAGAAGTATAAGTATAAGTAGAAGCAGAAGCAAAAGTATTATAAGTATAAAAATACAAGGCGGGACGGTTTTTATGGATGTTAACCTGGAATTATACAAGGTATTTTATCACGTTGTAAAATCGGGAAGCATTTCCAAGGCTTCACAGGAGCTTTTCATATCGCAGCCAGCCGTGAGCCAGGCTATAAAAAAGCTTGAATCCCGGCTGGGCGGCCAGCTTTTTGCCAGGGTTCCCAAGGGAATTACCCTCACGCCGGAAGGAGAAGTCCTGTTTAAGTACATCGAGCAAGGTTATAACATGATTCTTCTTGCAGAAAGCAAGTTCATGGAAACCATCAACCTTGATATGGGTGTCATACGTATAGGTGCAAGCGATATGACCCTGAGGTATTTCCTGCTTCCTTACCTTGAAGAGTTTCACAGGAAGTATCCAAAGGTCAGGATAAAAGTTACAAACGGGCCTTCTCCCGAAACCGTGAATTTTTTGAAAACAGGTGCGATAGATTTTGGCGTTGTGAGCCTGCCCCTGGCTAATTACGAGGCAATCGACATCTTGGAAGTAATGGAAATCCAGGATTGTTTTGTTGCAAACCAAAATTTTGCAGAACTTAAATCCAAGGTAATATCAATAAGGGAACTTGCCAAGTACCCGGTTATCATGCTTGAGAAAAATACGAGCACGCGCCGTTATATAGATGAATACCTGTCCAGTCATTCCATATCTTTAAACCCCGAATTCGAACTTGCAACAAGCGACCTTATCGTAGAGTTTGCCAGGATAGGGCTTGGCATATCTTGCGTTGTAAGGAATTTTGCGGCTGAAAGCATAGAAAACGGTACATTATTTGAAATAAACATGGAGGAAAAAATACCCCCA
>JAAZDH010000353.1 GCA_012512865.1 Clostridiaceae bacterium
CCTATAATCCCTGCCAATTCTTGCATGAAAACCTCTTTATCCCTTTCTTGCAAGGCCAGGCGGGAAATCCTGCTCACCAGTTCCTCGTACCTGATGTTTTTCCTCATTTTCTCTTCCGTCATTATTTGCAATGCTATATCCTTCTGGGAACCTACTATATATTTTATTTTTCCCCTGTCCCATACGGGTGTTAAGGAAATAAACCAGGTTTTTAAACCCCCGGGAAGCAATAGGGCCTCTTCATAAGTAATGGTCCTTTCCTCATCAACACATCGCCGGTAATTGGCTGCGAAGGTTTTTCCCAGTTCCTCTCCAAGCACTTCCGCGGGCGTCCTGCCCTTTATTTCATCCAGGCTGAATCCGGTTAATTTGCTGTGCTCGGCATTGTTCATGACATAGCGGAATTCTCCGTCTTTTACTTTTACCAGGAACACGGCCTCCTGTAAACCGTTAAATAGTATTTCGAAGTCCCGGGATAATTCCCTTGTTGTTCTGTGCCTCTTCTTCAAGCCCTTTATGTATTTTACATCCCCGGACACATTCAAGAAAATTACGATAATACGATTTGGCTGAATGAGGAAACTCGTTATCCTGCACCATATCCCAAGGGGCGCCAGGTATTTTAAAACATCCTTCTTGGCATTATTCATCACTACATCCCGGCAAAAATTAAGCCAGTCAATATTGGCAATACCTAAACCCGGCATCACATCCGTTGCTTTTTTGCCCAGTATTGCTTCACTTTTTTGTCCCGTCATTTCCTCGAAAGCAGGATTAACATCTAAGAAAGTGTAATTTTCAGGCTGGTTCATCCCGTCAAAAACAACCTCGCAGCAAGCGCAGCCGAAAGGCGCTTTTCTTAGTATTTCACTGCAAACTTCCCCGCTCACCTTGGTATTCTCCTTTCAAAAAATACTGAAAAATAGCTGTAATTGCGAGTATTATTGCTAATATAATTGCCGGTATAATTGCGAGCTGAATTGCCGTTACAATTGCCAATATAATTGCGTGCATAATTGCCGGTATGGTTACGGTATATAATCCCCGGTATAATTGCCAACATGATTGCGGCAAATGATTTTCATATTATTCCCCGATTATTCCTCGAATAATTCCTTACACTTTTTCCTCGTATTTTCCCCGAATTATTTCTTGAACGATTCCTTGTATTATTTACTTGTATCTTCCCCGCATTATTCTATAATTTTGCAATATGGTTTTGTAATTTTACTTTATAATTACCCTTTATAACATAAATACTATCACAATTATGTCAAATTATGCTAGCAGTTAGCAAAAATATTTAGACTTTTTCAAACAAATAAATGAAACCGGGATTATTTTATTGAATACATGGCATCAATTGCGTTGAATTTATGGTACCAGCCATGTTGCATGCATAATATTAATGGCGTTGATTACATAGTATCAATCGTGTTGCATTCACGATCATGCATAACATTATTATTGCATGGTATTATTGCACGATATTATTGCATGATACTTTTGCACGATATAATTGCATGGTATTATAAATAATATTATTGAATAATTGTTATTTTTTAATACTTGTAATTCCAATCTTTTAAGTTTAACCAGCGTGGCTCCATGTACACATTCCGCACTATATCACACATCTTGTCATATTTTGCAATCATATCCTTTGCCAACTGCAGCTGGCATCTTGCCCTGTCAAGATTGTGGTTCGGTCTATGCACGCGAAAATACTTGTCCCCGTTGATATGATCCGCCAGGAACCGTGATGCCAGCTCTATGGTTATGACTATGGCTCCCAGGGCCATGGTCTCAAGTTCATGCTTTGTCAAAAATTCCCTTGAAGCACTTATGAATCCCCTCATAAATGCCTCGTAATTCTCCATGTTCAGGCCAACCTTTGACAAATCCGTCTCATCTTCCACGGCCGTATTTGCGGCAAAGCGGATCGCATCTCCAAAATCATAAACGCTAAGGCCGGGCATGACCGTATCGAGGTCAATGACACACAAGGGCTCATTAGTATGCTTATCCATAAGTATATTATTATACTTCGTATCGTTATGGGTTACCCGAAGGGGCAGTTTGCCCTCCTCGTGCATTTCTACAAGTTGTGATGCGATTTTATTATATTTCCTGAAAAATTCAATTTCCTCTTCAACCTCTTTTGCCCTGCCAAGGGGGTCTTGCTTCACCGTTTCAAAAAAACTTCCCATTCTCTTTTTTGTATTGTGAAAATCCGGTATGGTATCATACAGCCTGTTCATCGGGAAATCGGACAACACGTGCTGGAAGTGCCCGAAAGCATACCCGGCGCTATATAAAACCTTTGGATCCTCGGTGAATTCATAACTAATTGAATTGTCAACATAACGGCAGACCCGCCAATAGCTGCCGTCGCAATATGTATAATTC
Organism: Clostridiaceae bacterium; assembly: GCA_012512865.1. Classification (GTDB taxonomy): domain Bacteria; phylum Bacillota; class Clostridia; order Acetivibrionales; family DUMC01; genus Ch48. The sequence goes on from JAAZDH010000353.1 coordinate 2,410, forward strand.
CCGCCGTCCTTATTTTCGATAAAGGATATAATATCACACTCAGGCTGATTTCCCGTTTTATTCCCAAAATCGTTCCAGTAACGGGTAATCTCCTTTATATTGCTCATCACCTTTGCCGGTTCTTTGAATACATAATCATTTATCCTCTGGAAAACATACTCTTCCCGCCCTGCATTATTACCCGTCCTGGACGCGCCCGCAGCATTGTCAACGCTGCTGGAAAATGTTACATGGTATGTATCATTTATATGGCCATTAATATACTTCTCGTATCCTATCAATATCCCTTGAATATTATACATTTCAGCAACTTCTTTAAGCGTGCTAATAACATCGGTTTCCACCTTATTCATTAATATTCCATCCTTTTTACATTATTTTCATGAAACTTGTTCATGTTTCCATATTTCCCGCCATGCATCCATAATATCTCTCGAATATTCCTCACAATACCCGGTAATGCCGGAAATACATCCACAATAAGCAAAAAATCAAGCATAAAATGTCAAGCTTTTGCCATTACTATTTTACATATAAAGACCCCTAATATCAAGATATAATATTGATAAATATAAAGTTACCGGTGTCACTGGTTTTTTCGCATTTTTTTATATGCCCGGCAGGTATATGCTTGTCAGCCATATGCTTGGCAGGCTATTGGGCAAGTGCCTTTCAATATTACAAGCTTTTTTGATCCTTAAAAGCAGCATGGCATGCCTGGCAATTATAATCCCCGGCAATTATAACTACTGGCAATTGTAATTTATGCTGTAAGCATAGCGTAAAATTTTTGTAGGATAAATAAAAGCGAGAGACCATCCTTTTTGGTAAAATAAAAGTTAATGAAAAATTAATTCTACTAAAAAAGGAGGTCTCTCATGGAAGATATTATAGCAGGAATTTGTGTAAATTTCATTACGGAAGTGATAAATTTTTTTAGTGAAAGCAAGGCTCGAAGCATGGTAGAAATGGAAACCAGCTTAAAGCAAAAGGCAGATCAGTTTATAGTAGAGATGATAAAAGTATATTTTAAAGGAATAGATAAAGCGATAGAAGAAGACAAGGCAGGCCGTAGGAAGAAAGGAATAGTCATTGAGCGGAAGGAAGATGATCGGGAGGTATATACGAAATTTGGGTACATAGAATTCAACCGTACATACTACTATGATAAGAGGAGAGAAGAATATGTATATCTTCTGGATAAGGCGGTAGGATTGGAAGGTTATGAGAGGGTATCACGCACTGTAAGTGCAGAATTAATAGGACATGCGGCTGAAACATCATATGGAGAGAGTAGCCGTCATGTATGCGATGGTGAAATAAGCAGACAGACGGTGATGAACAAGATAAGGCGCATAAAAGGACTTGAGATGGAAATGCCAAAAGAGAAGCGGAAGGTAAAAGTATTACATATAGAAGCGGATGAAGACCATGTATCTTTGCAAGATGGTAGCAGCGCGATAGTGCCGTTAATAAGCATACATGAAGGGATTGAAAGGAAGGGGAAGCGAGGGCAATGTAAAAACATACATCATATAAGTAGTTATGGGAAAGGGTCAGAGGAATTATGGTTGGAAGCGGCGGAGTGGATATACGGTACATATGATATTGAGAGTATAGAAAGGATATACATACATGGAGACGGGGCTTCCTGGATAAAAGAAGGTTTAAATTGGGTATCGAAAGCCAAGATGGTATTGGATCGATACCATTTGAACCGGGCGGTTATAGAGGTTACGGGAAGGCATCAAGAATTAAGGAAAGAAATTTATTTAGCAATGAAGGATGGAGATAAAGAGAAGTTTAAGCAAATAATCAGGGTAATGCTAAGGGAATCCCAAAGTGATAGAGAAAGGGAAAGAATCAAAAATTTTAGGAGATATATACTTAACAACTGGGAAGCGATAACGATATACGGAGAAGAAGAGTGCGAGGGAAGTTGTACAGAAGGGCATGTAAGCCATGTGCTATCGAGCCGTCTAAGCAGCAGGCCAATGGGTTGGAGCAGAAAAGGGTTAAAGGATATGGCAGAGCTACGAGCTTACTACTGTAATGGTGGCCGTGTGGAAGCAAGGCACTTAGAAAGCGAAGAGGAGCCCTACAAGCTAAGCAGAAAAGTACTGGGCAAAGCTACAAGAGCATTTAGGGATTTTGGCATGGAAAAGCTAAACAACATAGTATTGTTGCGGAATGGTAAAGTTACTCCTTTGTTCCGCCACTTAAAGAACATACAATACGATGGATATCTATTCTAGATTATTACCAGAAAGGACGGCCGAAAGGTGCTTTTTAAATCCTACAACAACTTGACACTATC
>JAAZDH010000354.1 GCA_012512865.1 Clostridiaceae bacterium
GATAATATTATCATGCAGGCAAGAAAACAGGCTGGTGATATTATTTGTGCAGCGAAAAAGGAAGCGGAAGAAAAGAAGGCGAAAATCCTGGATGCCGCCATGAAAAATGCCGGGGAAACAAGGAGAAGGATGATTGCTGCCGCCGAGCTCGAGGTAAGAAAAATCAAGCTTGGGGCAAAACAGGAGCTTATAGGCCGGGTGTTCGGGCAGGCCGCCGAAGCCTTGAATTCATTGCCTGTTGAGCGCTACAAGGAAATGATTTCCGGGATGATAGTTTATTCGGCAAAAACCGGCGACGAGGAAATAGTGCTTAACAAGAGAGATAAAGAAAGGATGGACAATGATTTCATTAATACGGTCAATGCAAAACTAAGGGAAAAGGGTCTAAAGGGCAACCTTAAGATTTCCGGGGATACGGCGGCTATAAAGGGCGGTTTTATTCTAAGGAAAGAAAACGTGGAGATAAATAATTCTTTTGAAGCTATGATAAGAATGAAATATAACGAGATTGAGCCGCAGGTGGTGAAAATCCTCTTCGGATAGGAGGATTTCAGCCTAAAAAACGGGCTTGCTTGGAAACAGGCTTGTTAAATAAATACTCGCCTGAAAAGGACTTTGACCAGCAAATGGAACGGAGGTTGGACTATTGCCGGGAAACACTCAATACGCCTATGGCGTAGGAAGAATAAGGGTAATAGAAAAAAGGCTGATTGACAAGGCTAAATTCGACAGGATGATAGAAGCAAAGACCACGAAAGAAGCTTTGAAAATGTTAAATGAAGCCGGATACGGGGAACCTGCCCCGGAAGACGGCATAAATCCCCACGCTTATGAAAAGCTAATACGAGAGGAGCAAAAGAAGCTTTACAATCTAATCAGGGAGCTCACGGACGGAGCGGAGACTGTTAACATATTTCTCCTGCGCAATGATTATCGAAATGTAAAGGTCTTGTTAAAATCAGAGTTTTTGGGGATGGAAGCAGGTTTAAAAACCGGTGCGGAAGCCGGTTTGAAAACCAGCGCGGAATACGATTTAAAAAAGAGTGAGGAAACCACCTTGAAAACCAGCCTTGGGACAGGCATTGAGCTGCAGGACACGGGAACCATCCCGGCAGAAAATTTAAAAGAGATTATAAGGGACAGGAAGTTCGAGGAGTTGCCCTCGTACATGAAAAACGCGGTGGAAGAAGCAATTGGCGTGTTTAACAGGACATGGGACCCGCGGCAAATTGATTTAATACTTGACAAGGCTTATTTCAAGCATGCAGCCGAGTTGGCTCACAATACAAGTATTGATTTCATTGTAAACCTGTTTGAAATAATAATTGATATTACGAATATTATAACTTTTTTAAGGATGAAAAGACTGGGTATGCCCCATGATTTGCTGCAAAATGGTTTAATCCCGGGGGGAACAATCGACAAGGGTACCTTCACGGGGAATTATAATATGCCCTTTGAGAGTTTTGCAGGTTCAATGAAAGGAAGCATGTATGAAGATATCTGCAGGAAAGGAATCGAGGATTTAACCAATACCGGGAGTCTTGCCGTACTTGAAAAACTGGCCGACAATTTCGTGCTGTCTTTTGCCAGGAAAGCAAAATACGCGGTACTGGGAATAGAACCGTTAATAGCATATTTCCTGGCCAAAGAAAATGAGTTTAAAAATGTGAGGATTATAATGGCGGGAAAAGTCAATGGCGTACCTGCAAATATAATAAGGGAGAGGTTAAGGGATACCTATGCATAGAATCGGTGTAATAGGAGATAAAGATAGTATCCTGGTATTTAAAGCCGTGGGTTTTTCGGTTTTTGAAGCCAATACAGCCGAGGAAGGGGAAAAGGTTCTGCATGCCCTTGTAAAAGAGGATTACGGGGTGATATACGTAACCGAACAAATTGCAGCCAAAATCCAGCATGTGCTTGAGACATACAGGAAATGCAGAATTCCTGCCATTATAACTATTCCGGGCAACCAAGGCTCGCTGGGAGTAGGCATGGATAATATAAGGAAATTGGTAGAAAAGGCAGTTGGCATAAATATTTTGCTTAATGATTAGAACTAGTCCGGAGCAAGATTGGAACAAGATTGGAGCAAGGTTGAAACAAGGTTTGAGTGAGCAGAATTGGAATGGATAAAATCAGGATAGTGCAAAACCGGTAAAAAGCAGGATTAGGACATTGTAAATTAGAACAGGGCAAAACTAGAACAAGGTAAAAAATAGAATAGAGCAAAGCAAGAGGGAAGTGATTTGAGCATGGATACAGGCAGAATTGTAAAAGTATCAGGACCCTTGGTGGTAGCTGATGGAATGAAAAATGTAAACCTGTTTGACGTGGTCAGGGTAAGTGAGCACCGGTTAATAGGTGAAGTAATCGAGATGCACGGTGACAGGGCTTCAATACAGGTTTACGAGGAAACAGCAGGCCTTGGGCCGGGAGAACCCGTGGAATCAACCGGATTCCCGCTAAGCGTGGAACTGGGTCCCGGTCTGATAGGGAATATATACGACGGGATTCAAAGACCGCTGACAAAAATAAGGGATATGATCGGGAGCAATATTGCGAGGGGTATAGAGATAAGCGCCGTTGACAGGGATAAAAAATGGTATTTCAAGCCAACGGTCAAACCCGGGGCCAGGGTAATCCCGGGAGATATAATCGGCGTAGTACAGGAAACCATGGTAGTGGAGCACAGGATAATGGTTCCCCGCGGAATCGAGGGGATAGTGGAGGGCATAAGCGAAGGAGCGTATACGGTTGAACAGCCTGTTGCAAGAATAAGAAAGGACGACGGGGATGTGGCCGAAATCACCATGCTTCAAAAATGGCCGGTGCGCAGGGAAAGACCGTACAGGGAGAAGTTACCGCCGGAAACTCCCCTCGTTACGGGACAGAGGGTTATAGACACCCTTTTCCCGCTGGCAAAGGGAGGGGTAGCCGCGGTGCCAGGGCCTTTTGGAAGCGGTAAGACGGTTGTACAGCACCAGCTGGCAAAATGGGCGGATGCTGAAATAGTTGTTTATATAGGGTGCGGTGAGCGGGGCAACGAGATGACGGATGTCTTGCTTGAGTTCCCGGGACTGAAAGACCCCAGGACGGGTGAGTCCTTGATGAACCGTACAGTACTGATAGCCAATACTTCCGATATGCCCGTGGCGGCAAGGGAGGCTTCCATTTATACGGGTATAACTATCGCGGAATATTTCAGGGATATGGGATATAATGTGGCCTTGATGGCGGATTCCACATCCAGGTGGGCGGAAGCCCTGCGCGAGATGTCAGGGCGTCTTGAAGAAATGCCTGGAGAAGAAGGATACCCTGCTTACCTTGCCTCGAGGCTGGCACAATTTTATGAAAGGGCGGGAAGGGTTATATGCCTGGGAACGGACGGCAGGGGAGGTTCCATAACCGCCATCGGTGCGGTATCACCCCCGGGCGGGGATTTCTCCGAACCTGTAACGCAAGCCACATTGAGGATTATCAAGGTTTTCTGGGGGCTTGATGCAAATCTTGCGTATAGGAGGCATTTTCCCGCAATAAACTGGTTAACCAGTTATTCCCTATATCTTGACAAGCTTAATAAATGGATGGAGCAAAACATTTCCAGGGATTGGAGCGCCCTGAGGGCGGATGTTATGAGATTGCTGCAGGAAGAGGCAGAATTGGAGGAAATTGTACGCCTCGTAGGAATGGATGCCCTGTCGCCAGGTGAAAGACTTGTCCTCGAAGCTGCCCGCTCCATTCGTGAGGATTACCTGCATCAGAATGCGTTTCATGAAATTGATACATATACATCAATGAAGAAGCAGTTCGAGATGCTGAAGCTGATAATGGCTTTTTATTATAAAGGTAAAAAGGCACTGGAGAAGGGCGTTAATGCCGATGAGCTTTTCAACATGCCTGTAAGAGAGAGGATAGGAAGGGCAAAATATGTATACGAAGCAGATGTGGATGGGGTATTTCCCGAAATAGAAGCAGAACTTGACAGGCAGATAAACAGCCTGTTGCCGGAGGAGGTAAGGTTGGATGCTTAAGGAGTACAGGACAATTACGGAAGTGGCAGGTCCCTTGATGTTGGTTAAGTGCGTTGAAGGAGTAAAGTACGGCGAACTGGGTGAAATTGAGCTGGCAAACGGAGAAGTCAGGAAATGCAGGGTTCTTGAGGTTGATGAAGACAGGGCCTTGGTACAGTTGTTTGAAAGCCCGGCGGGGATAAATGTTGCCAACAGTAAAGTGAGATTTTTGGGAAGAAGCCTGGATCTCCCCGTGTCCATGGATATGCTGGGCAGGGTGTTCAGCGGAATGGGCGAATCCGTTGACGGAGGGCCTGGTATTATCCCGGAGATGAGGCTTGATATAAACGGTATACCTATAAATCCGGCTGCAAGGGATTATCCTTCGGAGTTTATACAGACGGGAATATCTGCCATAGACGGCTTAAATACACTGGTGAGGGGACAAAAACTTCCCATATTTTCCGGGTCTGGATTACCCCATGCACAACTGGCTGCTCAAATTGCAAGGCAGGCAAAAGTTTTGGGTGGCGAAGAAAGCAGGTTTGCCGTTGTTTTTGGAGCGATGGGTATAACTTTTGAAGAAGCAGATTATTTTATAGCGGATTTCAAGAGGACCGGTGCCATAGACAGGGCTGTCATATTTATAAACCTTGCCAACGACCCTGCCATAGAAAGGATTTCCACTCCACGTATGGCAATGACAGCTGCTGAATACCTTGCCTTTGAAAAAGACATGCATGTGCTTGTCATACTAACAGATATAACCAATTATGCCGAAGCCCTCAGGGAAGTATCCGCGGCCAGGAAGGAAGTGCCTGGAAGGAGAGGGTACCCCGGGTACATGTATACTGATTTGGCCACCATTTATGAAAGGGCGGGCAGGAAATTAAACAAGAGAGGAAGTATTACGCTAATACCCATTCTTTCAATGCCCGAAGATGATAAAACCCATCCAATACCTGACTTAACGGGGTATATAACGGAAGGTCAGATAATCCTGAGCAGGGAACTCCACAGGAAGGGTATAGTGCCTCCAATTGATGTTTTGCCATCCCTGTCCAGGTTGAAGGATAAAGGTATAGGCGCAGGGAAAACAAGGGAGGACCATGCGGACACAATGAACCAGTTGTTTGCAGCTTATGCAAGGGGAAAGGAAGCAAAAGAGCTGGCCATTATTCTTGGAGAAGCTGCACTAACAGACATTGACAAGCTTTATGCCAAATTTGCCGATGAGTTTGAGAGGAAATATGTTTCCCAAGGTTTTGATGAAGACAGGTCTATAAATGAAACCCTGGATATTAGCTGGCAGCTTTTGGTTATTTTGCCGAAGGGCGAGCTTAAACGTATCAGGGATGAGTATATTGAGAAGTATTTCCCAAAAGAGGGTTATTCGCAATGAGAGAAATTGTAAGTTGCATGGTGTATGTGTGGGAATATGAGCAAGGGAGTATATGCGCGGGAAAGTGAGAAAGCAAGGGAATAGGATAGTTGTTCATAACGGGAGAGTGTTATTATGGCAATATTAAATGTCAACCCTACACGAATGGAGCTTACGCGCCTGAAGAGAAGACTGGCAGTAGCCCGCAGGGGACATAAGCTTCTTAAAGACAAAAGAGATGAATTAATGAAAAAATTCCTTGAACTGGTGAAAAAAAATAGAGAGCTTAGAGAAAAGACCGAGGAAATGATAATGAAGGTACATTCTCATTTTTTAGCCGCGAGGTCTGTCATGCCCCCGGAAGTGCTGGATGAAGCCATAATGTTCCCGAAGCAGGCTTTTACACTTGAGACGGCATATAAAAATATTATGAGCGTAAAAGCGCCGGACTTTAGTTTCAAGGCTAAAAGCGATAAAGATGAAGACATTTTCCCGTATGGATTTGCGGATACTTCCAGCGAGCTGGATACCGCCATTATAAATTTATACCGGGCGATTCCCTACTTGTTTGAACTTGCACAAACTGAAAAAACCGTGGAATTACTGGCGGATGAAATCGAAAAGACAAGAAGAAGGGTAAATGCGCTGGAATATGTTTTAATACCCCAGTTGACAGATACAATAAGATATATAAAAATGAAACTAGATGAAAATGAAAGAGGAAACCTTACAAGGCTTATGAAAGTTAAAGACATGATGATTGAAAACGCAAGAAAGGCAGTGAAATTTATTATCCCGGTATTGTTAACGACATTTGTCATATCGGGTTGCTCCATCTTTGGAGGAAAGGACCAGGTGCTTTTACCTCCCCTGGAAAATCCTCCTGAAGTCAAATACAATACGATAGAAGTACAAAAAGGAACTATCAGGAAAGAAATAAAAGAAACGGTAAGTATTGAAGTTTCGGCAGGGACTTCCATATACCCGAAATATGGTGGGCGCCTGCAGGGATTTTATGTAAGTAACGGCGATGTTATAAAAAAGGGCGACTTGCTGGCCGAATTTGAAACGGACAGCGCGGAAGTTAAAATAAAGCAATACGAAATCGCCCTTGAAAAGGCAAGAATGACCAGGGAGCAAGCAATAGCCCAAGCTGAAAGGGAAATCGAACTGGCCAGGATGCAACTTGAGGAATTGAAGGATGACCTTGAAGAAAAAGAAACTTTAAGGGAGTTGGCCATCCTGGAGGGAGGCCCTGCGTTGGAATCTTTAGAAGAGGATATTCGCAGCATAAACTTATCAATAATGAAACAGGAAGCAGAAATAGAAGGCTTGTATGAAAGGCTGGAGTCTACAAAAATCACCACTGATATGGATGTGAAGAATGCAGAGCATAATTTAAACCTTGCCAAGAAAGAATTAGAAGGTATGAAAATAATATCCCCCGTTGAAGGTATTGCATTTAATGTTGGCAAATTTACGCTGGGGGAACAGGTTGGGGCATATACCCCGATGCTGATAATAGTAAAACCCGAGGATATACAGTTAAGATACAGCGGTGCTAGTGTCAAGTATTTTGAAGTTGGCATGAAAGTTGAAATATATGTTGACGATATAACCCTGGAAGGTGAAGTCGCCTTATCACCCGTTTATTATCCCGAAAATGTCTCCAGCAACACAAGGAGTTCCGTCATTATAAATATAAAAGGGCTTACCACGGAAGTGATGACGGAAAGAAGGGGAGAAATACGGGTAAATCTTGTGCTCGAAGAAAGAAATGATGTTATAGTTATTCCAAAGAGGCTTCTTCAGAATTATAAAGGCAATAAATTTGTGTATGTCCTGGAAGACGGCGAAAAAAGGCAAAGGTTTGTGGAGGTTGGCATAGAAACCAACCAGGAGGTGGAAATCGTAAAAGGGCTTGAAGTTGGAGATGTGATTATAGATACGTAACGGGATAGGTATACGTGACGGGATGGATGAGTAATGGGATAAATATATAATATGATACTAGCGTAACGGAATAAAGATAGATGAAGATGCAATGGGATAAAAAATACCGGGATAGGCAAAAAATCGGGGATATGGAAATAATGACATAAAAATATAATGGGGTAAAGGAGCATCAGTGTACTGTAAGCTCCTTTATCCCATTATTGTATGCAGCTTTTTCATCCTTTTCATCCAACGGGGTTTTCACCTTATCCTGCGCTTTAAACATCTAGGCTTTCCTATGATTTCTGAAAATATCACACCCTGGATTATGCTTTCAGGGTTGAAGCCTGCCAGTGTCACTTCAGGCACTGTAACGGGTGCTTGCTTAGCAGGAGATTTCTTGCCGGTAGTTGCAGAGGAGCTCTCTCCAGCATTTCCGCCATAGAATTCAACGGAGGATGCAATGCTGTCTTTACCTAAAATTTGCTTCTTTGAAACGGATGAATATTCATTATATGGTTGATTCAATTGTCCGGACGGAGGATATAAATACCCTTTTGCCAATTTAAATCATCCCCTTCTTATTTCTTGTCCGTTGCAGATTCCGACGGCTTTGCAGCGGTGGATATGGAACTTCTCATCTGGGTGTCGGCCAGCAGGTTTTGAATGTTGTAATAGTCCATTACCCCAAGTTTGCCTTCACGCAATGCCTGGGCCATGGCAATGGGAACCTGTGCTTCAGCCTCCACTACCTTTGCCCTCATTTCCTGGACCATGGCTTTCATTTCCTGTTCCTTTGCAACCGCCATGGCTCTTCTTTCCTCTGCCTTGGCTTGGGCAATCCGCTTATCAGCTTCTGCCTGGTCGGTTTGCAACTGTGCACCTATATTGCGCCCCACGTCAACATCCGCTATATCAATGGAAAGAATTTCAAAGGCAGTACCGGAATCCAAGCCTTTTTCCAATACGGTCTTGGATATTAAATCGGGATTTTCAAGCACTTCCTTGTGAGACTCGGCTGAGCCGACAGTGGTGACGATACCTTCCCCAACACGTGCAATTATGGTTTGTTCACCAGATCCGCCAACAAGACGGTCAATATTGGCCCTGACAGTTACCCTGGCCTTTGCTTTTAACTCAATTCCATCCTTGGCAATTGCCGCGATTGTAGGAGTTTCGATAACTTTCGGATTAACGCTCATCTGAACGGCTTCAAGCACGTCCCGGCCAGCCAGGTCAATTGCCGCAGCTCGTTCAAACTCTAACGGGATATTTGCCCTTTGAGCTGCAATGAGCGCATTTACAACCTTGTCAACATTCCCCCCTGCCAGGTAATGGGCTTCAAGTTTATTTATAGATACTTCAAGGCCTGCTTTGACAGCCTTAATCATGGGGTTTACTATCCTGGAAGGGATAACCCTCCTAAGACGCATTCCAACCAACGTAAAAATGCCTATTCTTACTCCTGCAGCATATGCAGAAATCCAGAGTCCCACAGGTATAAACCTTAAAAATAGTGAAATAACAAAGATAATTATAACTACTATTAACATGAAGCTAAAAATTTCAGGCATATTATACTCCCCTTTCTATCTTTTATATATTTTTGTTCCTTTCTTTTGACAAGTTTGCGTAATAAAACGGCAAGAGCCTTAACATACATCTTCACTCAGCCTTTTTTACGATAATGCGTATACCTTCCACCTTGATTACTTTTACCCTTGTACCCCTTGGTATGAACTCACCTTCAGCAACAACATCCAGCTTTGTTCCATCGATATTTATAGTGCCTGAGGGACGCAGCATTGTAACTGCCACACCTTCTTTACCCAAAAAGGATTGGGGCTCGCTTCTCCCCACAAACCCGGCTTCCTTGTTCATTTTATCAACCAGTATAATCTTATTGTTAAGCTTCCCCTTGGATGCTAGGCGGAAGAAAATAGCAAGAAGCACACCAGCTATAATAAGCACGATGGCAATCATCACTATTGCTTCGAGGAAGTTTCGTGCCGTAAACATTATACCCAGTACCAGGAGAATAATTCCTGAAACACCTGCAACGCCGAAACCGGGGGTAAACATCTCCAAAATAATAAGTATGAATCCTATAATAAAGCATATTGCCGAAATCCAGTGAAACCTTAAAAGAAAACCGAACAATTCGTACCACCACATATACTTCAACTCCTTTCTAAAAGTTTATAAACGTCAAATAAGTGCTGCGGCCAAAGACGAGAATTCATAGCACTGTTGTTACCGCATTACAATTGCCACCATTGCCCCCGGGAAATCTTTTTTGATTTTCCGGGAAAACCCGTATCTTGTTTGGCATGTAAGGATATTTAATTGTTCATTACTAATTATATATGATTAACCGGCCAAATTAAATAGTAAAAAGCTAAAAATAAAAAATTCCGATGACCGCTTGGCGCAGCATGCCTGGGAAATATTTGTAATCACGCAAATAATATGCTAACATTTTCCACGAAACCCGGAAGATGCCCTAGTATCAATTAGATATGCCCTAATAGCAATTATTGATACATTTGACGAATTGCTTTATTGGAGGGATGATCCGTGAAGTACCTCATAAAAAATCCTGTTTCCATTGCTTTGTGTTTCATTTTTTTCGCAGGAGCCCTTGCAGGATGCAGAAGTGTAGAAGAATACATTATTCCGAAGAAAGAATATATTGCATACGATGAGATAAAGTACAATGTCGTGCACCCGGTGAACATTGAAATAATTGGTCAAACAGGCAATATAGAAATATATAGTTGGGATGAAAAAGCAGTCAAATTTGAAATAGCAAAAAAGGTAAGGCTTGCCGATGAAAGTCTTGGCGATAAGCTTACTAAAAACATCAAAATAATCACGAACTGCGAAAATGAAAAAGACATCATCCTGGAATGGAAATGCGAAGGCCAAGAAGGCAGCATATTGGATTACCAGGTAGATTTAAAAGTGCTCCTGCCTAAAAAAGTAGAATCAATAAAATGCAAAATAGACGTTGGAAAAGTGAGAATTTTTGATGACCTGAAGTGTGAACTATTTGCTGATTTTAACATGGTAAATATCAAGATAAACAAGTTTGAAGGAACACTAAAGCTAAAAGGGGAAATGAGCAACCTGGAAATCAATGAAGGGACAATAAAAAATGGTTCCGAAGTAAAAGTCAATATGGGCAACATAAAAATAAAAGCCAACTATGAAGCAGGTGGTAGTTATTATTTAGAAACAAATGTGGGGAATATTGATCTTACCCTGCCTTCAGATTTAGCCGTAAGTTTTGAAAACAACGGATATGTCCAGGTAAACGAATTTGAACCAGGCAACCACCCCGTCAAAATAAAAACCGCATGTGGCATGGGGCGAATATGCATATATAAATATTAACGTGACACAGGGACGGGGGTAGTGTCACCAACCACCCCCCCTTTAATTTAACTTAAAAATATGTTAAAATAGTTCCGGGAGGCAAAAAAATGAGGTCTTTCATAGCAATAGATTTTGATAGGGAACTAAAAACTCGGATTGCCGGGCTGCAGTCAGAAATACGAAGATATGCGGTCTCAGGTCGCTGGAAGCATATCGATAATTTTCATTTAACCCTTAAGTTTCTTGGGGAGATTAATCCGAACAGTGTTGAGAATATAAACAGGATTCTTGCCGGGATTTGCAGCAGCTTTTCACCATTTAAATTAAGTTTTTCAACTCTTGGGTATTTTCCAGGGCAGGAAAAAATAAGAGTGTTGTGGCTGGGCTTGGAAGGTGACTTGGATAAATTGTTGTGTTTCCAGAAAACCATAGATGCGGGGTTGAAAGAAGAAGGGTTTGAACCGGAAAAAAGGAGATTTACCCCTCATGTTACAATTGGCCAGGATATTGTTCTAAACAGCGTGTTTGAGAGCATAATGCGCTTGGTTGACCCGAAAGAACTACCGGAAATACGGGTCAGGAGCATTTACTTATTTAAAAGTGAACAAATAAATTTTAAAAGAATTTATACACCCATAAGTGAGTTTTGTTTAATATAATATATTATAATATATTATGTAGATATATTATATATATATATATTATTATATATATATATTAAAATATAAAAGAAGTATAAAAATATAAAAGAAGTATAAAAAAAAGAAGTATAAAAAAAGAGGAGGATAAAAAAGAAGGAAAAACAGGTAAAAGAGAGAAAATATTAATAAAGAACGAATTTAACCAGAAGTAATAAAAAAGAGACAGATAGAGAGAGAAATATCAATGACTTCCATGATGTTAACCTGGAGAATGAGGTGGATATAATGTGGAGGAACAAGCAAAATGCTATTCTAATACCAGTATTGATATTATGTGTCATAATATTGGCTGGCATCAAGGTTTATGACCAATTACAGGAAAAGGGTGGCATTAGTGAGGTAAAGGCTGGCTTTATGGATGATGAACGATTGACTAAACGGCAAATTATTAATCCTGGCAGCAGTGCCACCAGTTCAAGTCAAGATAAGAAAGCTGAAAGTGACAACCAGGGGAATGCAGTAATAGAACCCAGCTTGAAAGAAAAAGGTTTAAGTAATAACCTGGAATCCAACGGGGAAAAAAACGAAAAAAGCCAGGACAACCTGCTTGTAATTAAAGCGGTTGGAGATATAATGCTTGGAAGAGGAGTGGAATACCACCTGGATAACCAAGGAAGGGATTCTTCCTATCCTTTTCAACATGTTGCCGAGGTGTTAAGCACGGCAGATGTTGTTTTTGGAAACCTGGAGTGCCCGATGACGGAAAGCAGCAAAAGCCTTGACCCAAGCGGGAAATATATATTAAAGTGCAGGCCGGATGTAGTGGAAAGCTTGAAATACGCGGGATTTAATATTCTTAACCTGGCAAACAACCATATCATGGACTACTATGAAAAAGGACTCTTCGATACCATGGAAACCCTCGAAAAACGCGGTATTCTATACTGCGGCGCCGGAAAGGATATACGTGAGGCAAGGGAACCGGCGGTTATGAATGTAGACGGGCTCAGGGTTTATGTGCTTGGATATACGGATATGGCCGAGTATTTTTACAAGGGTGATCCAATGATAAAATACGAAGCAGAAGAGCAAAAAAGCGGTGTTGCCCCGAGAAGGCTGGAATATATAAAAGAAGATATAGAAAGTATACAAGAAAATGCAGATATTATTATAGTATCCCTCCACTGGGGTGTCGAGGATAGCTTCGAGGTCACGAAGGAACAAAGGGAATTTGCGTACCAGCTTATAGATATTGGCACAGATATAATATTGGGCCACCACCCGCATAAGTTCCAGGGAGTGGAAATTTATAAGGGCAAACCAATTGTCTATAGTATGGGTAATTTTATATTTGACCAAAATGATCCGTTAAAGCAAGAGTCCTTTATATTAGATATGTCTTTTGCTGGCAATGAATTGGTTTCTCTTGAACTTCTACCTGTAAGGACCATTGATAAAACCCATGTTATAATGCCGGTGGGACAGGATGCGATGGAAATGCTGAATAGGGAGCTTGAACTTTGTGGAAAACTCGGCTCCAAGTGTGCCATTATTAATGACAAGATTGTATTTAATATAAAGACAAACCCGGATAAGGAAGCAGAATCTTAAATTTTGTCAAAAAAAGTTATAAAACCTAAGCTAAATGAGAATTATATAGCTTAGGTTTTACCATTATTACTATGCCTTTTTATTTAGGGACTGCAGGTGCTCAGCCTTGCCCGGTTTGGTTTATACATGCTTTCTTTTAGCAAGGACAGAACGGGAAACTGGGGAACGTTGAATAATGGGCTACCACGTGTACCCTAAATCTCCTAGTGCAGCATAGGTTTTGCTCGGGGAAGATGAAACAGAAATCACCCACGTTTACATTGTCAACACAACGATTAGCAGGTCCGGGGACCATGATTTCGCAAACCCTGAATCCTTTAATGAAGAAAGTACCTTCAATATTCTCGCATACCAGGATTCCAAGGATTATTTTTTTTCCTCGACATACCCTGTCAAGGTTGACACGTACTTTTAACAATCTTCCTTCGCATTTCAGCCTGACATTTTCAATAGTAAAATCCTTAATGTCTTCACAC
>JAAZDH010000355.1 GCA_012512865.1 Clostridiaceae bacterium
AATTGCAGGATTAAAAATACAGCTGCCGCCATCAGTGAAATTGATGCAATTTGTTCCCTTGCCGAAACGGCTGAAAGGGAGTTTTATTGCAAGCCGGAAATCAGGGACGATGGAAAGATAATAATAAAGGACGGGCGCCACCCGGTGGTTGAAAAAACTGTTGAAAATGGTACCTTTGTTCCCAATGATGCCTTCCTGGACATGGAGGATAACAGGGTGTTGATTATTACAGGTCCCAACATGGCAGGAAAATCAACCTACATGCGGCAGGTTGCCCTGATAGTATTAATGGCCCAAATGGGCAGTTTTGTGCCGGCATCTTCGGCTAAAATAGGAATCACGGATAAAATTTTCACCCGTGTCGGTGCTGCCGACGACCTTTCTTCGGGGCAAAGCACCTTTATGATGGAAATGACTGAAGTGGCAAACATTTTAAGAAATGCAACTTCAAAAAGCCTGCTGATTCTTGACGAGATAGGACGCGGCACCAGCACCTTTGACGGCTTAAGCATAGCATGGGCCGTAATTGAATACATAAGCGACAAGAACAAGGTGGGTGCAAGAACATTGTTCTCCACCCATTATCACGAGTTGACGGAACTTGAAGGCCAAATACCATGCGTAAACAACTACCTGATTACCGTTGAAGAAAAGGGAGAAGATATAGTTTTTTTAAGGAAAATTACAAGGGGCGGTGCTAACAACAGCTATGGAATTCAAGTTGCAAAGCTGGCAGGCCTGCCGAAAGAAGTAATAAGCAGGGCTAAAGAGATACTAAGGGAGCTGGAAGAAGCAGATATAAGCAAAAAATACGAAAGGATACGAAAAAGCAGGAAACCCATGGAAGGCCAGATGGACTTATTCTCGTATGTCGAGTTTAACAAGAAGTACAATGAGCTGGTAAATGAAATCAAAAAAGTGGACATATCAAGATTGACCCCGGTGGAAGCCATAAATATCTTGTACAATTTGCAGCAGAAAGTATTAAAATAAGCAAAAGGTATTTGTATAAGCTAAAAATGAAATAAGTAAAAATTAAAATAAGCTAAAGCTAGAATATTTTAAAATTATAATAGGCTATACCCAGAATATGTTAATGTTGGAATATGCTAAAAGGAGAATGGGAATGGGGAAGATAATTACCCTGGATGAGGGCACGGTAAAAAAGATTGCTGCAGGCGAAGTGGTTGAAAACCCTGCCTCCGTTGTCAAGGAACTTGTTGAAAACTCCATTGATGCCGGGGCTTCGAGAATTACCGTCGAAATAAAAAAAGGCGGTATTTCTTTTATCAAGGTAACGGATAACGGTAGCGGCATTGAAGAAGATGATATAGCAAAAGTGTTTAAAAGGCATTCAACCAGCAAGATAAGAAATGCCGAGGATATTTATTTCATATCAAGCCTTGGATTTAGGGGAGAGGCACTTGCCAGCATAGCCGCAGTTTCCAGGGTTGAATTGATTACCAGGGCTGCAGGCACGCCGTATGGGCTGCGTGTTTACTCGGAAAACGGCATCATTAAGGACATGGAGAAAACGGGTTCACCACAGGGAACCACGGTAATAGTAAGGGATTTGTTTTACAATACCCCTGCCCGTTTTAAGTTTTTAAAAAAGGATTCGGTGGAGTCAGGATACGTATCGGATATTGTAACCCGTATTGCATTAAGCAACCCTTCGATATCCTTAAGCCTGTCTTCGGACGGTAAAATCATTATACAAACACCTGGAACCGGTGATTTGTCATATGCTATTGCAAGCATATATGGAATGGATACAGGTAAATCGATTATAAAAATAAATTACAAGGATGAATTGGTTCATATAACGGGATACGCGGGGCGGGCCGAAATATCAAGACCGAGCAGGAAATACCAGTCCATATTTGTAAACGGGAGATACGTAAGGAGCAAGGTAATAACTTCAGCAATAGATGAAGCTTATAACACTTACCTGGTGAAAAACAAGTATGCGTTCATAGTGTTAAATATAAAAATTAATCCGGTTGCCGTGGATGTGAACGTGCACCCTGCAAAATTGGAGGTTAAGTTTTCAGATGAGCAGAGAATATACAGGGCGGTTTATCATGCTGTTAAAAACGCACTTTCAGGGGAAAGCAGGATTATCGAGATTAAGACGGATGAAGCTCTATTTTTTAAAGAAAGCAACCGTGATATTATCGAAAAGGAACCTGGCTTATTGACGGGAGGACCTGGTCAAATATATAATGCAGGCGAGCCTTGCGAGGAAGGTACAAGGGACATGCGTGCATGGAAGGATAGCCGCCACGATAACCTGGTGTATTATCGGCCGGACAGCCGGCAGGAAGGTCGCCATGTTGAATTGGATGCCAGCCGGTCGGATGACGGGCAGGGCAGGCAAGAGGATTACCGGCAGGACTACTTCCTTGTTGATGATGCATCCGGGGATTTTTCCGGTTCCCGTATCATCGGACAGGCATTCTCAACTTACATCCTGCTTGAAAAGGATGATTACCTCTTGTTGGTTGACCAGCATGCAGCCCATGAGCGTATTGTATTTGAAGAGATGAAAAAGCAGTTCTCGGAAAATAAATCCATGGCACAAGAGCTAATAGTGCCGATAACAATAAATATGACCTACCAGGAGATAAAAATCCTTGACGAAAATAAAGCATTTTTTAATAGGTTAGGTTATATTTATGAAGAATTTGGCAATAATTCCATTATAGTAAGGGCTGTGCCATACGGAGGTTGTTGTGAAAATGAAGAAGATATGTTTTTAGAACTTCTTGATATTGCTTCTTCAAATAGAAAGGAAAACATCAGCATATTGGCAGAGAAAGCAATATATCAAATTGCATGTAAGGCTGCCGTAAAAGCCAATATGAACCTGGATAACAAGGAGATTGCTGAAATGTTAAAAAAGCTTTCAGCCCTTGAAAATCTTTATACTTGTCCCCACGGGAGGCCGGCAGTGGTAAAAATAACCAGGGGTGAGCTGGAAAAGATGTTCAAGAGAAAGTTGTAAGTATGGCTTGTTAAACGTATCAAGCATGTTGATGGCAGGGAGGTTTGCTGTTTATTGGATAATGTAATTGTTATAGCTGGTCCTACAGCTTCGGGCAAAACAAGGATATCCATTGAATTGGCATTGCGCATCGGGGGAGAGATTATATCCGCTGATTCCATGCAGGTATACAAGTACATGGATATTGGAACTGCCAAACCTACTGTAGAAGAGAGAATGGGCATAAAGCACTATTTAATAGACGAAATAACTCCTGAACAGGAGTTTAGCGTGGCTTCTTTCAGGATTCTTGCCATGAAATATATTGATGAGATAATCGGAAGGAACAGGGTACCGATCGTGGTTGGTGGTACGGGACTTTACATTAATTCGTTAATATATAACATAAAGTTTACCGAAATAAAAACGGACAAAGCAATGCGAAAGGGCCTGGAGAATATTGCCAGTGAAAAGGGCAATAAGTATTTGCATGACATGCTAACGGGTATTGACCCCGAAACTGCCGCTAAAATACATGTAAATGACACAAGG
>JAAZDH010000356.1 GCA_012512865.1 Clostridiaceae bacterium
AAAAATAATGAATGCGGAGAATACAGGGAATATAGGTATAAAAAAACTGTATGCTAATACGTTATTATCTCTTGCTGCCGGAAGGCATATTTTGAATGGAAGCCCTCTTGCTTTTGGCGAGGGAGATGTAAAAGGGAGAATAAAAAATGTATTAAACTATAAAAGGCCAAGGTTTTGGATAGTGTTATGTTCAATCATCATTGTGGCAGCAATAGGAATTGGATTAGCGGCAGATCCCAAGTCTATAGCATTATTTAATGGTTTATCCTATCGCGTTAAAGAAATTCTATACCAAGCACCTATGTACTCTTTTAGCTATACATTGGATAATGCACCTCAATACAGTATTTCATCCGACTATAAGCTTTACAGTAAAGAGAACAACGATGAAGATTGGGTCATGCATGGCGTATTGTATTCTTGTGAAATAAGCAGACAAGAATTATTAGCACTATTCCTTTCACCATCTGATAATGTTCGTGAAGCAATTAATAAAGCGAAATTGATTTATCGTGCAGATAAAGATGATGATGAAATTAAGACATTTTATTTAGTGATGCAGCTTGAGGACGGGAACGTGCTGCTTGCTTTAGGGTATGACAACGGTGAAAATCGTCACATTCGCTGGCTGTTTAGATTAGAGAAAATGAATGATACACAGGGGGCGATCCTGGAACCGCCGATTCTTACCCCGGATATGAGTGTCGGTATCGGTGTGATTCTGGATTATGCCGATGATGAGCGCCTGGTTTTCCACGGGTATTTCGGCCTGTTTGTCTACGACCTGAAAGCGGGAAAAATCACCTTCGCAGCCGATTTGGGAAAAGCTGTAGGCACGACGGTTATTCAGGGCAGCGAGGGTGCTGCCGTGAGAGTCAGTGAAGACGGAAATACCATACAACTTTACTATTACCCCGAGCGGGGGAGACCTAAAATGGCTTATACTATTGATACCCGTACCGGAAGCTATACTTATGACAATTATGTGCCAGTTTCCCATTACTTTTCCCCGCCTGATGAGATGTACGACCGGTTTTCAGGTGCTACGCTGGGAGAACTTACCTACACCGATGGCAAAAAAAGCTGGCTGATTTTTGCGGATTGGCATTGGGCGAACTAAGGGTTGTTTAAGTATGTGTTTGAAGCATCACCGGTGTTACTACAGGGTTGATGTACGGTCAGAGAGTCAAGGGTCATGCGTATGCCGTTCAAATCAATAAATCGATTTGAACAACTCTTCTGTCGCTTTCATATATTTGTCAACCATGTTATTGATTCGGCTGCGGAATACTTCCGCAGTCTTGTTATCATGCCGGGTTAATTCCGCCAATTCCGAATCGGGCTTTTCTATAATTTCTTTACTTATCTGCATGGTCTCCTGGTTAATATCTGACAGAATTCTCTCCAGTTGCTCCCTTTGTTCCGGAGAGGCCTTGGATGCAGTATAATGAAGTTCCCTGAAAATCAGATCATAACTCGATATCAGCAAGTCATGCATCTTTGTATGGAGACGATCCATGTAATTGTAGGGGAAGTTATAACATGTTTGGTTTACATACATGACAGAGCCGTTGTGATCCCATGTTTCCTTTTCGTGAAAATCCAGATTATGGTCCTGGACCCAACTTGCCATACGGTAAAGCTCAGACCATTCCTGCCTTGCTGCATTGGCAGCTTCCTCCCTACCCCGCTCCAGGCTTCTGAAGCCCTGGATTGAAGCAAAGACACCGATTAAAAGGCTGCACAGCAGAATTAATGCAGTAGTGCGAAAACCACGCAAGCCGGGCGTCGGGGCTGATCCATTCCTTATAGCTGATATTTCGCATTGTTTTTATAAAAATATACGAGACAGCGCCGATCAACAGCCCAAACTGAGGGATCAGGATCCACTTCCAGCCCAAATTGTCCCGGTAGGACGGAATATAGCCCAGGTAGTATATGTTCCTCCATGTCAGCAGCCCTATAATCAAAATCAAAACAACAGATGCGATATATAAAACTGCAGTGCCTGTGATTTTCCTCCGGGTTTCCCTTTTGTCCTTCATCGACTGCCGTTCATAGTAGTCCTGAACCTCCCTGTCCATCTCTTCCTTTGTCAAACCATCTATCTTGTAAAACTGCAGTTTCACATCCGCTTCCGGAAGCGACCTGTCTTGTGCAATTTCCTTCAGATATTCTCCAAGATCCCGGACAGACGAAACTGAGCCGTACTCTATCTGCTTTAGCCGCTCCATCACTCTGGTCTTAAACTCAAGATCAACTGCGTTTTTTTTCCGGTAACTGTTTAATATCCCGGGAATCCTTTCTGGATCATTCTGCATAGTTGCAATATCGGAAATGGAAAAGTCCAGTTTTCTGAGACATGCAATCAGGTTCAGCTGATCTATATCATGCTTCGTATAGCTGCGGAAAATCCTGCCGTTGATTTCCGTCTGTCCAGGATGGATCAGTTGCTTTTCTTCATAGAATCGAATTGTTTTTTCTGTCAAACCTGTTATTTGGGATACTTCTTTGATTCTCATGGTGCCTGTGACCTCCTCTCTCCCCAAAAATAACATATTCCCTTAGGGAATAAGCAAGTGTTTTTTTTATAAAACTATCAATTATTTTGCGGTGCGGATTCTTAAATTAATCCAGGAAAATCTATGCAAATTTTATCACATTAAAATGCTTGAAAAAAGGTTTAACTCTTCTGCAATTAGAGTAAGTATTTTCACTTTACGGCAGGAGTCTTTTTTGTAAGATATTTTGCAGGGGAATAATAGGTTTATGACTGACAAACTGACCGGCAGACTTCTTATTAAAGTATATGAAACGTCCGGGATCCAATATTTTAACGATGACATAAGGTATATTCTTGAAAATGTGATTAAAGAACTGTATTATTCACATAGAGAGGTCTATTATTAATAATTAGTATGCTACTATACTTTAAAATTGTTCCTAAAATAGGCATATTATTAGCGTTTAATGTAGGGGAAGAAGCGTTAGAAAATCTTAAGGGAATTATAAATATTGTAGATAAATGGCAGGATGCTATCAAAGAGGTCATAGCAGTATATGGCAGCTGCAACAGTATAGTAAATTTGGCAGTGGGCTCTAGAAGGTACTTGGTGTATATAAATACGTCGAACGTAATCATGTAATCCGGCTGCACTGGCGAGGGATTTGAAATATATGACGGTGCAAGGAAAATGGAAATATTGTTGCAATGAGTATTATGTGTTTTTATAAAATCTGTCCTATACTTTTTTAATCTTGCTGGTAAAAGAGTACTTCTTACTGATATGTTCTCGAAAATAGCAAAGACGTAGGCACTGCGTCCTGTACCGATATTTAGAAATATGCTTCGAAGGCAAATAAAGGGGGTATTGAGTTTTGTGGGCAAATCTAGATAAACCTTGGCAAGTTTGTTTTGAATTAGGGTGGAGATCATTTAAAAAAGGCTCTATTCCAATTGGTGCAGTTGTTGTGAATGAAAATGGGGAGGTAATATCACAAGGTAGAAGTTTGCAATATGAAAATGAGGGAGAGAATGGAGAAGTTTTCCGCCATAAACTTTCTCATGCTGAATTGAATGCACTTCTTAAGGTTAGCGAATTTGATCACCCAAGAATTAGAAATTATACACTATACACAACTACTGAACCTTGCCCACTATGTTTTGGTGCATTAGTTATGGCTAATGTAATAAACTTAAGATATGCAGCTAGAGATAGATATGCAGGAAGCACGAGTTTAAATAGCTCTAGTCGTTATATTTCAAGTAAGAAAATTAATATAGAAGGTCCTCTTTTTGAGCTGGAAAAAGTACAAATTACGATTCACACAACTTATGAACTAATGCGGGATTATGGTACTGACAGGTTATGCTACTGCAGTATCTTTATGGTGGAATGCACAACTCAGCGTAATTATCAATATTATTAACACAAACAATTTTGTTCCCATGAGAACAATAATAATTGCAGTAATTACTATTTTTAGCAGCGCAGGGATGGCATACTTGTCTAGCATTTGCTCGGGCTGGACATGTGAAACGCTGGCGCACGATCTCCGCATGGGATACGCGGAGCATTTCACGGCCTTGCAAATAACCGAAATTGAAAATTTCAATGCGGGTTAACAACTTTCCAAGCTTCAAAATGAAATAAACGGTATATCTTGCTTTCTTCATACTAACCTGTTTGCTATTGCAGATGATTTGCTAAAATTTATTGCTACCTTTTCCTGGATGCTTTGGCTCAATCCCAAGCTGACGCTGTCTGCCAATGCGCCAACCATCATTATCATATTATATACGGTTTATTCCAGTAAGCTCATTGGTAAATCAGTTCAAAAGAGCCAAGAGGCGAATGCGCAGATGAATAGTTTTGCGGATACGCTAATTGCAGTATTTCCAATTCTGAGTTTATTTGATGCAAATCTTCTCATGCAGGAAAAATACAATGCAGTACTTGAACAATGGAAAAATGCATGCATCTCGGAAGAAAGCAGGCGGGCAAAACTGATGTCACTGTCAGCCTTGCTGTCTTGCATACCTCTATTATTGCTTTTTTATTATTGCTTTTTTTAATTGGTGGCACTCAAGTTATTCAAGGAACGGCAACAATTGGTACTTTATATGCTTTCATCAATCTTTCCGGGAATGTATCCGGCGTGATGATGAATATGCCGGGACGGATTGCCGTGTTCCGAAGGTTCACAGCCAATATGAACCGGATAGAACCGTATGTATCAATAGATACAGGGAGATAAAGGGAGACAGGGAAATGAGCATACATATCATAAACTTATCTTTTGCTTATGGTGATAACCAGGTCTTGCGCGATATAAATTTAAATGTTGAAACTGGTGAAAAAATTGGGATTATCGGGGTGAGCGGCTGTGGGAAGAGCACACTTTTGAAGCTCCTGGCCGGACTGTATTCACCTCAAAATGGCATTGTTGAAGTTCATGGGATGTGCAAGCCTGAGAATATTCGCAAACTTGTGTCAATGGTGATGCAAAATACAATGTTGTTTCCGGCAAGTATAAAAGAAAATATTACCTGCGGGCACCCTATGAGTGATGAAGTAATCAAGCAAGCTTGTGATGCAGCCCAGCTTTCGGATTGGATTGCCGCATTGCCGGACAAAATGGATACTTTTGTCGGGGAACGGGGAGGAAAGGTATCGGGCGGACAGGCACAACGCATTGCTATTGCCCGTGCCATTGCCAAAGATGCACCGGTCGTTCTGCTGGATGAGGCAACAAGCGCCCTCGATGGTGATACAAGCCATGCCGTTTTGTCTGCACTTGATAATCTTACAAGAGGGAAAACTGTTGTAAGCGTAAGCCACCGGCCTGAAATCCTGGCTGGATGCAACCGTATATACCGGCTGGAAGGAGGGCAGCTTCACAATGCGTAATATACGGGATATACAAGAATTGTTTCGAATGGCTGGCAGGGTAAGGCGTTCTATAATCTTGACATTGCTGCGCTCTCCATTTGATGCTTTGCATACAAGCATTCAGGCAAAATTCTTGCAGTTT
>JAAZDH010000357.1 GCA_012512865.1 Clostridiaceae bacterium
CTGCAGGATGTGCAAAAACAGCGGCTGGATTGAAATACTGGGAGCCGGCATGGTGCACCCGAGAGTGCTGGAGATGTGCGGCATAGACCCGGAAATGTACAGCGGCTTTGCCTTTGGGATAGGGGTTGAAAGGACGGCAATGGGCAGGTTTAACATAGATGACATGAGGTTGTTGTATGAAAACGATGCCAGGTTTTTAAAGCAGTTCTAGCGCTGCGAAAGAGAGAGCATAATATCAAGAATGAAAGGATATCCACAAGAAGTGAAAGAGCATAAATGAAAGAGCATATAAGAGAGTATTTATTAAAGAAAATAAGAACAGGAGGAGAGTAAAAAATCATGAAAGTACCTGTCAGCTGGCTTAAAGATTATGTTGAAATAAATGTTGGGGCGGAAGAACTGGCAAATCTCTTGACGATGTCCGGTTCAAAGGTGGAAGGCATTGAAAAACCCGGGGAAGACATCTCGAACGTGGTTGTAGGGAAAATAATTTCCATTGAGAAGCATCCCAATGCCGACAAGTTATTGGTTACAACGATGGACGTGGGGAACGGGGTAATACAGGTTATAACGGGTGCGCAGAATGTATCAGCGGGTGATTACGTGCCTGTTGCCCTGAATGGCTCCACCCTTGCGGGCGGTTTGAAAATAAAGAAAACAAAGCTCAGGGGAGTTGAGTCAAACGGGATGCTGTGTTCAATCCAAGAGCTGGGATTGTCAAAAAATGAATACCCGGATGCTGACGAAGATGGCATTTTTATACTGGGAAAGAAACAGGAACCGGTGTATACGTGTAAAGGCAATGTTAATGATAAAGGCGAAGATGAGGATAGGGACAAAGGCAAAGATAAGGATAAAGATGAAGAAAAATTTACACCGGGGCAGGATATAAAGGAAGTCCTGGGCCTGGATGATACGATAATCGAATTTGAAATAACCCCCAACCGCCCGGATTGCCTTAGTGTCCTGGGGATTGCCAGGGAAGCTTCCGCCGTACTCGGGTGCAAGCTGAGAAAGCCGGAAATTGTGCTAAAGGAAGAGGAAGAAGATGCATCAAAATACGCAGCCGTTGAAATAGAAGCCCCCGACCTGTGCCCCAGGTATGCGGCCAGGATAATAAAAGACATTAAAGTGGAGCCTTCCCCGGAATGGATGCAAAGAAGGCTCAGGGCGGCAGGCGTGAGGCCTATAAACAATATCGTGGATGTTACCAATTATGTTATGCTTGAACTTTGCCAACCCCTGCATGCTTTTGACCTTGAATTCATAGAAGGCCGGAAGATTATCGTAAGAAGGGCAAGAAGCGGAGAAATCATCAGGACCCTTGACGGGCAGGAAAGAAAACTTGATGATTCCATGCTCGTGATTGCTGATGCGGAAAAACCTGTTGCCGTAGCCGGTGTAATGGGAGGGGAAAACTCCGAGATTTACGATAATACGAAAATAATGCTCCTTGAGTCTGCCAACTTCAACGGGGTTTCAGTAAGATTGACGGCGAAAAAGCTCGGGATGAGGACTGAAGCATCCAGCCGCTTTGAAAAAAGGCTGGATGCGGAAAACGTGGTTACCGCCATCAACAGGGCAGCCCGGTTAATAGAAGAAATAGGCGCAGGAAAGGTTTGCAAGGGGATAATCGATTGTTTCCCGGGGAAAAAAGAGGAAAGAACAATAAAATTAAGGCCGGAAAAAATAAATGCCTTGCTTGGCACAGTTATAGATACCAGGGATATGATATCAATGCTGGAATCCCTGGAATTTAAAGTGGACAGAAGCGATATGACAATAAAGATACCGCCCTTCAGGCAGGATGTGGAAAGGGATGCGGATATAGCCGAGGAAATAGCAAGGTTGTATGATTATAACAGGATTAAACCAACCCTGTTGGAAGGAAAGGCGTTGTCCATCGGGAAAAAGACCCGCAAGCAAAAGATAGAGGATTTAATTAAATATGCGATGATGTCCTGCGGCCTGTCGGAAATCTATACCTATTCTTTCTTAAGCCCGAAGGTTTTTGACAGGATGAGGATACCACCGGAGAGCGACTTAAGAAAAGCCGTTGTTATATCCAATCCCCTGGGTGAAGATTACAGCATCATGAGGACAACGACCATACCTGCAATGCTGGGTGTAATAAGCAGGAATTACAACAGGGATGTGAAGGATTCAAAACTGTTTGAAATGTCCTACATTTACCTGCCAAGGGAGTTACCCCTTGAAAACCTGCCGGAGGAAAAACCCGTGTTAACCATTGGAATGTACGGGGGGGTGGATTTTTACGATCTGAAAGGGGTCGTCGAAGAATTGCTTGCAAGGCTCAGGGTTAAAGACTATAAATTTATCCCTGAAAAAGGCAATCCTGTTTTCCATCCGGGGAGAACTGCAAGGTTGGTTATTGCCGGCAGCGAAGCGGGTGTAATAGGTGAAATTCATCCTGATGTGGCTGAAGAATTCGAAGTCCCGGGAAGGACTTATATTGGAACAATTGATATAATTCCCCTTGTTGATAATGCGGAAGTTACGGTGGAATACAAGCCCCTGCCGAGATTTCCCTCGGTTGATAGAGACATTGCCGTGCTGGTAGATGAAAAGATAACAGCCGCAGAACTTGAGAAGGTTATAAAGAAAAACGGTGGGAAGTTATTGGAAGAGGTTGAGCTTTTTGATGTATACAGGGGGAAACAAATCCCGGACGGAATGAAGAGCATGGCATACTCCCTGAGGTTCAGGGCGGAAGACAGGACACTGACCGATGAAGAGGTAAAAGGGATCATGGATAAAATAATCAATGGCCTGAAGGAGGCTTTTAATGCAAGATTAAGAGAATAAATACAAGATTTTAAGAGAATGAATATAATAAATTGAAAAGGGGGAAGGTTTAATGAGGAGTGCAGGGGAGAAGAAACTGTACAGGTTTTTTAAAAACCTTGACCGTTCACTTTTTATTGATAACGAGTACAAGGCGTACGCCCACATTGACAGTGCCCTTCCGATAGGGCATGGCCAAACCATCTCCCAACCTTCCCTTGTTTACACGATGACTTTAAGGCTTGAATTGAACAAGGAGTTAAAAGTACTGGAGGTTGGCACGGGCTCAGGTTACCAGACTGCCTTCCTGGCCGAATTTGCGGGTGAAGTCTATACCGTGGAGCGGATAGAGGAGCTTTCCATAAAGGCTAAGCAAAGATTGGAGTCCCTGGGATATAGAAATATATTCTACAAAATAGGGGACGGCAGTATGGGCTGGCAGGAGCACCAGCCTTTTGACAGGATAATTGTTACTGCTGCCGCTGTAAGGATTCCCGATCCGTTACTGGGACAGTTGAAACCTGGAGGGAAAATGATTATCCCGGTAGGTTCCAGGGGTATTCAAAACCTTTTGTTGATTAATAAGGACCAAAACGGCAGGATTACCTCGGAGGCACTGGAGCCTGTGCTGTTTGTTGAACTGAAAGGGTCGTATGGCTGGAGCAAGGATTATGACATGGAAAACCCTTAAAAGGCAGTAGCGTTGGAAATGCTGTTTAACCCGAATTTTAAATTGACAAATACCAGCCGGCAAATATATAATTAATAAGGCTGGTCGACAGGAGTGCGGGAGGACCTGGCAAGACACATGTTCCTTGTCTCGTCTGAAAAGAAGCCGGAATTGAAAGATTTCGGCTTTAGTTCTTTTTAAGGATAAGGATGCGGGAGGAAACAGGATTGGGATATTTGAAAAGACTTTTAACGCTTTTAAAACCTTATATATTCCTGGCCATACTAGCTTTTGTGCTTTTGCTTGCTTTTACATTCGCGGATTATGTCTTTCCATACATACTTAAACTAATCATTGATTTTGGCATAGAAGAAGGCAACATGGATTACCTGTCGAAGCTTGTAGCCATTATGTTTGCATTGGTTGTTGCCAGGACCTTGTTTGGTTATTTCCAGGGGTTTTTCATGGAAATGGCCGGGCAAAAAATTGCATACGATTTAAGGAACAAGCTGTATGCCCACATGCAGTACTTATCCTTTGGTTTTTTTGACCGGATTCATACGGGACAGATTATGTCAAGAATGACAGGGGATATTGATTGCATAAGGGAATTTTTAGGGTTTGGGCTTATCAACCTCCTGTTGTGTTTTATAAACTTTGCTGCTACGGTGGTTATCCTAATTGCGATGAACTGGAAACTGGCGTTAATGGTAATGTTTCCGACCCCGATCCTGGTTTATATTATTGCCCGGTTCGGGAAAAGGATCAATCCTGCCTGGAAAGAAATAAGGGAGCAAATGGGGAAATTGACATCGGTGCTGCAGGAAAACGTGACCGGTATAAGGGTGGTCAAGGCTTTTGCCCGTGAACCCCTTGAAAAATCAAAATTTGACAAGAGAAACATGGCTAATTACCATGAAAATATAAAAAGAGCAAAAATCGAGGCGGAAACTTTTCCATTGGCTGAACTTCTTTCAGGGATGAATTTCTTCCTTTTAACAATACTTGGGGGTTACTTTGTAATAAGAGGGCTGATAACCATCGGCACATTTATGGCAATGGAAATGTACATTTCCGGCCTTATATGGCCTGTAAGGTTTTCCAGCTGGCTCATCAACCTTATGCAGCGGGCTATTGCTTCGGCACCCAGGATATTCGAAATAATGGATACATCCCCGGATATATATGACTTGCCGGGTGCGGTGGAAATGCCGGGCATGAAAGGGCATATTGTCATAGAAAATGTGAGTTATAATTTCCCCGATGGGACGCCAGGGCTTAAGGATGTAAATCTTGAAATTTTGCCCGGAGAGGTGGTTGCCATCATTGGAGGAACAGGGTCGGGCAAGAGCACCCTTGTGGGATTGCTGCCCCGCTTTTATAACCCCACCTCGGGAAGAATACTTATTGATGGCGTTGACATTATAAATATAAAGCTTTCAAGCCTGCGTTCCCGTATTGGGATGGTAATGCAAGATACTTTCCTGTTCTCCGATACGATAAAGGAAAACATTGCTTACGGTAAACCCGGTGCATCAATGGAGGAAATCGAGAATGCCGCTAAAATTGCCCAAATACATGATTTTATTGCGGCATTGCCAGGGGGATACGAAACCAGGGTGGGAGAAAGGGGCATAGGCCTGTCAGGCGGGCAAAAGCAAAGAATTGCCATTGCGCGGGCCATACTTACGGATCCTGCCATACTAATCCTGGATGAAGCCACCTCCAGCGTTGATACTGCAACCGAAAAAGAAATCCAGGCGGCAATGAAAGAAATTATGAAAAACCGGACTGTACTTGTAATAGCCCAAAGGCTTTCCACGGTAAAAAATGCCGACAAGATACTTGTCCTTAAGGATGGAGAAATAGTGGAAACGGGGACCCATGATGAATTAATTACAAGAGAAGGTTTTTATTCAAAGATATACGAGCTGCAGTTTAAGGGGCAGGAAGAAATCATGAAAGCTGCGGGAGAAATTGCCGAAGGAACCGGCGAAAGGGAGGTGACCTGAGCCATGGCAAACATATACGATGCTGACGAAGATCTGGAAAAACAGTCTTTTGATTTCAAGCTTTTCGTAAGAACAATGAAATACATCCGGCCTTACTGGAAAAACGTGCTGGTAATGTCGGCCATGGTATTGACAGGGCTCATAATAAACCTTGTGGAGCCGTTAATTGTAAGGTATATAGTTGACGAGGGAATGATGAAAAAGGACCTAGCGGTTATTATCAAGATGGGAGCTGTACTATTGATCATAAGTATTGCCGGTTTAATTGGCGGCCGTATAAGGATCAATGCTGTAAATAGAACAACACAAGGCTTGATTTATGATATAAGAAAGGAAGTATTTGAACATACCCAGGAGCTTTCTTTCAGGTTTTTTGACGGAAGGCCCGCCGGAAAGATTATTTCAAGGATAACAAACGACGTGCAGGCAATAAGTGATTTTGTAAATACGGGCATTGTTTCATTTATTAGCGAGATAATCTCGATAATAGGAATAATCGTGATAATTTTCATGATTAATTACAAGCTTGCGCTAATAACTGTTACGGTTGTGCCTGTATTTATACTTCTGCTTGCCTTATTAAAAAACGCAAGCGAAAATGCCTGGACAATGACGAGAAGGACCATTGCCAATATTAACGCAAACATGAACGAAACGCTCCAGGGCATGCGGGTAATACAGGCCTTTTCAAGACAAAAGCATAACATTGAGAGATTTGAAAAAATCAACAGGGAAAATTATAAATCACACATGCATGCAACGGTGATACAGCTTTTATCATGGCACCTCGTGGAGTTTGTCGGCATGGCGGGCACATGCGGGGTGGTTTGGCTGGGAGCCGGGATGATTGCAAGAAACGCGACAAGCCTAGGAACGTTGGTTGCATTTACTAATTACATATGGAGGCTCTGGGCTCCCTTGAGCGCATTGAGCAAGGTATATAACCAGGCACTTTCGGCAATGGCCTCATCGGAGAGAATATTCCAGGTGTTGGATACCAAGCCCGAGATAGCCGATTCACCGGATGCAATCGAACTCGAGGATATTAAGGGAGAAATCGAGTTCAGAAATGTTAATTTTGGATACAACCCGGAGGAGCGAATGGTGCTGCGTGGCATATCCTTCAAAGTAAACCCGGGAGAAGTTGTGGCCTTGGTGGGGCCGACAGGCGCAGGGAAAACATCGATTATAAACCTGCTCATGAGGTTTTACGACCCCGTCGAAGGAAGCATAATGGTGGATGGGCATGACATGAGGAATATAAGAATATCATCTTTCAGAAAAAAAGTTAGCATGGTGCTGCAGGATTCATTTATATTTTCAGGCAGTATAAAGGATAATATACTATATGGCAAGCCTGATGCGAGGGATGAAGAAATACTGGAGGCTGCAAGGATAACAAAAGTGCTGGACTTTGCTGAAAGGTTTCCCGAAGGTTTTGAAACCGACGTGGAGGAAAGGGGTTCAAAGCTTTCCTCGGGTCAAAGGCAACTGCTTGCATTTGCCAGGGCCCTGGTTGCAAACCCGCGCATACTCATACTTGATGAAGCCACGTCAAGCGTTGACACCGAAACGGAAAGGCACATCCAGGATGCGTTGAAAACCCTGCTGAAGGGCAGAACTTCCGTGGTGATTGCCCACAGGCTTTCAACAATTGAACACGCGGACAAAATAATTGTGATAGATGAAGGCAGGATAATCGAGGAGGGTACGCACAAGGAATTACTGGATAAAAGAGGTGCATATTACAGGCTGTATTTAAAGCAATTCCAGGATTAAGGGAGGAATTTACATGGAAAAAATCTGTTTTCATTACCCGGAGCACGGTAGCTTTATAAGTGAGCATGAAATAATATATTATAGCAGTTTTGTCAAAGAAGCGCATGCAATGCTGCACGAAAAGAAGGGGGCAGGCAGTGATTTTCTCGGCTGGGTGGACTGGCCCTTGAATTATGACAGGAATGAGTTTAAGCTGATTAAGGATGCGGCGGAAAAAATAAAGTCCGATTCAAAGGCCCTGGTTGTGATAGGTATAGGAGGCTCCTACCTTGGAGCAAGGGCAGTTATCGAGGCGCTATCCCATTCTTTCTATAACCAGCTCGATTATCCTGCAAGAAAGACCCCCGGAGTATATTTTGCCGGGCATAACATAAGCCCCAAGTACTTGTTGGATTTGATGGAGATATTGTCGGATAGAGAAATTTCCGTAATTGTTGCTTCAAAATCGGGGACTACCACGGAGCCGGCAATAACCTTCAGGATATTCAGGGAATACATGGAAAAGAGGTATGGAAAAAAGGAAGCGGCCCGCAGGATATATGCCGTTACCGATAATGAAAAAGGAACAATGAAAAGGATGGCGGAAGAAAAGGGATATGTTACCTTTGATATACCCCATGATATTGGGGGGAGGTACTCAGTCCTTACGGCCTTAGGGCTTCTTCCCATTGCAGTTGCAGGCGTGGATATTGATGCCCTGATGGAGGGGGCGGCCGAAGCATGCAAGGAATACAGTTCGGCCTGCTTGCAGGAAAACCAGTGCTACATGTACGCGGTAGCGAGAAATATACTCTGTAAAAAGGGAAAAATCATAGAAATCATGGTAAACTATGAACCGTCCCTCCACTACTTTACGGAATGGTGGAAGCAATTGTACGGTGAAAGCGAGGGGAAGGATCAAAAGGGAATATTCCCGGCGGGTGTTGACTTTACAACGGACTTGCATTCCATGGGGCAGTACATCCAGGATGGCATGCGAAACCTGTTCGAGACGGTGCTGAATATCAAGAATCCATCGAAAGACATTGCAATAAAGGAAGAGGAAAAAGACATCGACGAGCTTAACTACCTTGCGGGAAAAACGATGGATTTTGTGAACAAGAAGGCCATGGAAGGCACCATCATGGCCCACGCGGACGGGGGAGTTCCCAATCTTGTTATTGATATACCAATGCTTAATGCCTACTACCTTGGAAGTGCGATTTATTTCTTTGAAAAAGCCTGCGGCATAAGCGGCTACCTCCAGGGGGTCAACCCCTTTGACCAACCGGGGGTTGAAGCTTACAAGAAAAATATGTTTGCCCTCCTGGGGAAACCCGGGTATAAGCTTGACAAGTAATTTTAAAGGCGGAAGCTTCCTAGAAAGCTTCCGCCTTTTTCATCTCAGGTTTGTAGAGGTAGTTCATGGATTGCTGCTCAACCCTTGCACAAAACACAAGACCGTTTTCACTCCAGAGGACCGAGTTTCGGAAGGCATCTTGTATTTCAAGCAGGCTGCCGATATCAACCTTTTCGCCTGAATCTATATCGTATACCAGGACGTAATTTTTTATTTCCGGGCCTTCCTGGAACAGGTCTATGGCTGCATAGCGGCCTGTCGTATCCAGTGTAAGGTTGCTGCAGGTTATTCCTCCCGAGGGATTCGATATTTTGTCAATAAGCCTGAAAGTTTTATCTTCCAGGGAATAGCATAACAAACTTACGGAAGGCTTTATGCTTTCACCATCAGTATTTTGCCTGCCATTAAAAGTTTGAAGTGCGAATACCAATATTCCACCTATTCTATCAGCACCAGCAGTTGCGGTAATGGTATCTTCTTCCTTGTTTTCGCCTTCTCCACTGGTATCTTCACGGGTATAATAATATGCCAGGCATGAAAAGCGGAACGGAGAATCACCGGGCAATAACCCTGCAGGTATATCATCTTTTTTGAATATCTCCAATTTCACCGGGCTTTCCAGGTTTTCCGCGTTTTCAGCCCGGGAAGCAATCGGGTTTTTTGATTCGGCAGCAGCAGGACCCCTTGATTCTTTCTCAAGGTAAATAACCCCGTCCCTTTCGTATACCTAGATGCTTTCCAGGGGTTCTATATTATCGATAATGTACCCGTTCTTCCACAAAGAAAGATAATACCTGGATCTTTCAATGGCATAATAGGGATTAGCGGTGTATGACAGGTAAGCCTCTGCATCTGCGTATTCTACACCTTCATGGTTGCTGCCTCTTTCCAGTACTTTGAACCCTGTGTACCTGGGATTTGATACGGTGAGAAGACCGGGAGGGTCTTTCATAAGGCTTCTTGCATAATCATCATCTCTTAATATCAGTGCCTGCAGGTACTTTCCGACAATAGATTCTTTTTCCGGCTTACCGGCAGAGAGTTCATCTTTATTATCCTTGATTCATGAGAAATTTCTTCATTTTTGCTTCTTATAGCATAAATGCTATTGGAGTCACTGCTCCAAACAGGGCTATAGTAACTGTACATGCTATTGATTAATAGTACTTGTTTTAACCCGGAAGGTTCCAGGCTTTCCAGCCATCCGGTTTCATCTGTAAAGTAATATGGATAGTTGGTTGTTAGCTGCTTTTTGTTTTCAAAATTTGATACATCGGTTATCCATATATTTTCTATTGATTCATGGATTTCTGCATTTAAACCTTCTTTTATATTTGCTTTTATATTCGTATTATTTACAGGGCTATCTTCGTTGCAGGCATCATCTTTAGTTACAGCATTATGTCCAACTGCGGTATTATTTTCATTTGCGTCGTGGTTGTCAAATATAGCATTAACCTCACTAAAACTTTTAATATTATCCTGGAACTTTATATATACAATATAATTACCACATGGAGATACTGACGGAAAGCGGCCTTCATCTATAATTTGTTCGTTTTTACTGAAAGCACTGTTTCTGTCATGAACATTGTTTTCGTCGAGGGTATTGTTTGTGTTGTGAAAATCATTTTTGCCAGCGGCATTATCATCTCCAAGGATTTTAAAAAATATTTTTCTATCCCTTTCAAATACAAGGGCATTCCTGCCTTTAACAAATGACCCGTGAGCTCCATCGGCCAGCTTCCTGGATTCTGATGTCTCAAGATCAAGGTAATATATTCCTGATTCTATTATGTCAAACCCGTGCTCGTCTCCGGGCTTGATTACTTGCTTTGTGTAAATAATGGAATTCCTGCCAGGATACCAGGTTGGCTCAATATAATATGTTGTCCCATCGTCACTATGCCTCAACACCAAGCTTGATTCCCCGGTTTTAATATTATATATTCCAATGCCCTGGGTCGATAAGTATACAAGCCTGCTTCCATCTGGAGATACCCTTACCCATTGAATTTGGGAATGCAACGTGTCAATGGGCTTCCATGCACTAATTTCTTTAATGCCGGAGTCACTATACTCGTAAAGTACCGAACCAGGCGCAGCAATATAGAGAGAGCCATTATATTCACTAATACTTGTGGGTCTGCTGCTTCCCAAATTAATATCTATAAACGACATGTAATTTGATACATTAAGCGACGCTGCGCTAATATAGTTTAAATCATTTCTATTTTCGGTGATGCCTGCCAGCATATATACCGCTAAACATAATACAAGAACAGCTGCAACTTTTGGCAGATGCTTAATCCAGGATATAGGTGGAAAAATTTTTATATGTTTAAATAATTTGGCTGAGTTAATGCTTTTTGATTTATTAATAAACTCATTTCTCAAATCTTCCTGCAACCGGGTATTTACAGGAATTTTATCTCTTATTTCATATAATGCTTTTTCTAAATTATATTCTTTCATAATAATACCTCCTCCAGGTTATTTGTCCAGGCAATTTCTCCAGTCTATTTCTCCAAGCTGTTTCTCCAGGCTATTCCGCAAGGCTGTTCTTTCATGCTACCTCTTCATGTTATTCCTCCAGGCATTTTGCCAATAAGACTTTTAACTTTCTAATAATTCTAAGTGTTTTCATCTTTACCGAATCACTGCTTTTGTTAAAAAGCAATCCAATATCGTGATACTTCATATCAGCAAAATATTTTAAGCTGATCAATTCAAGCTCCTCATGCTCTAAACAAGCCAGTGACTTTTTTAAGCAGGACAAAATTTCCTTTCTTTCCAATTCATCTTCAGCATCTTCTTCAAAGCTATTAAATGAAAACAGGTATATGTACTGCGACATATATGCTTCCTCATCCTTACCTGTTGCCGCCTGCAGCAAATTCTTCTTTTTTTGCCAGTAAAAATCAACTATTGTATTCCTGGCGATGGTAAAAAGCCAGGATGCATGATTTCTTTTTACCGTGGCATACTTTTCGTAAGCTTTCCTGAATATATCGCTAACAATATCATCAGTATCCCAGCCATTACCTACTTTAACATAGACGTAACGATATACCTTGTCATAGTATTGGTCATAAAATTTTATGAAATCACGAGTGCAATCATAAGGCCTAATTGGTTGCTGATTTTCCATTATTTGTACAAGTACCCCCTTTTGTTCCCTATATACATAGACGTACCAAAAAGCAAAAAGTAACATTAATTTATAAAAGAATTTGATGCCAATACCCTGTAGTTTGAAATTTTATAATGAAAATATAAATGTAATAATGATGTGGTGGATAATCAAAGTACGATCCCGTGTCATAAAAAGGACTTGACAGTTGTAAAAATTGATGCATAATTATGCATAATTATAACTATTGTTTTCTTATTGAAAAGAGGGGTATGGAGTGAGTTGTAACAAGGGCTGGTTTGCAAAAGGACTAAAGGATGGCGTACCGATTGCGCTGGGTTATTTTGCTGTTGCTTTTACGCTGGGTATTGCTGCAAGAAATGCAGGATTGACAGCTTTCCAGGCTGCTTTTATGTCATTAACCAATGTTACTTCTGCCGGTGAGTTTGCGGGGATCGGCCTGATAGCTTCGGGAGCGGCGTATATTGAAATGGCAGCCATGCAGCTTGTCATTAATTTGAGATATTGCCTTATGTCTTGTACCTTATCACAAAAATTGGATTCTAAGCTGCCATTTCTCCACCGGCTATTGGTTGCATATGGGGTGACCGACGAGATATTTGCAATATCAGCTGCCGCGGAAGGCAAGCTGAACCCGTATTATACATATGGAGCCGCTTGCGTGGCGGTGCCAGGCTGGACAATCGGAACATATTTGGGTGTGGTGCTGGGCAATGTCATGCCTGACAGGCTTTTAAGCGCCATGAGCGTTGCGCTCTACGGCATGTTTATAGCCATTATAATTCCGCCTGTAAGGAAGGATAAAATAATAGCCGGGTTGATTGTGGTATCCATGATAGCAAGTTCGCTGTTTACATATCTTCCCATTCTAAGAGATATTTCCCCCGGTTTTCGTATTATAATTCTAACGATTGTCATAGCGGGAATAGCTGCTGTTTTGTTTCCGATAGAAACAGAAAGCGAACAGGAAAAACAGGGCAGCCCAAAAACAGGGTGATCATAAAAAACATAATAAGCAAAATAGTCAAAATTAAAAAGATTGGGCAAACTGGGCAAAATAACTGGGAAAAAATTAAGATTGAGATAAACAGGTGAGATGAATAAAACGAAGCAAATGAACGCGGGGGAAGATAATGAAAAATAATGTTTATCTGTATATATTGGTTATGGCGACCGTAACATATCTTATCAGGATGCTGCCGTTGACCTTGATCCGGAAAGAAATAAAGAGCATTACCATCCGGTCGTTTTTATATTACGTACCTTATGTGACCTTGGCGGTTATGACCTTTCCTGCAATAATTTCGGCCACCGGGAGTCCCTGGTCCGGGTTGACCAGCTTTATAGCAGCAGTTTTACTGGCCTACTACGGTGCGAGCTTGTTTAAGGTATCAGTTGGAGCATGCCTTGTAGTATTTATTTTGGAAATGATTGTATGATTGAGTGAAAATGATTATATAATTGTTCTTGTGCAATTGCAGGCATGTGATTGTGCATGTTTGCATTTATTTATGCATGAAACTGCATTTCTTAAGAAGATGAATTTTTTAAAAACTCACCGTATGTTTACTTAACTGGCCTTTAAACCGGCTGCTGCATGCTATGATAACTATCCATAATACCGTAATTATAGCTTCTGCATAAAAAGGATAAGCAGGGTTTACATGATACAAAAATGCTCCCGGGTATGTAACCAGCCCGATTGCAATGTTTCTAATAGCTATATATACCGACAGTATGAAGCCTTTATTGTTCTCATCAGTGATATTTTTCGCAAGGATAGCCTGTGAAAACAAGAGGATTGAGCGGCCTATTCCCCTAAAAAAGAATGCGGACACCAGCGAAAAAATGGTGCTGCTTCCAAGGATTACGAAAAGCGTTGATACGAAAAAAACAATGTTTCCGGCAATGAGTACAGTATAAGGCTTTACTTTTTTCTCGCTTATTCCAAGCAGGAAGTTAAAGATAGCAGAACCTATGTGTAAAACTGTAGAAGCCACGCCAATATATTCCAAGGAGAAATTCCAAACTTCCTCTGCATACAGGGTAACAAAAGCTTGACCAATGTTTTGTGCAGAAACTATAATTGTAAGAATAATAATCATGCTTGACATCTGTTTTAAAGGGTTTATGGCATCAAATAATTTAGGTATACTATTTTTTGTTAAAAAATCCGCATGATGATATTCAACTCTCTTTTCAGGTTTAGCTTTGGCAGCTTGCCTGGATAATAAGAGGGTACATACAGTAGCCAGCGAATATAAAACAAAGACTAAAAAATATAGAGTTTCTTTTCCAAAGGAAGTAATTACTTCTCCTCCTACTGCCGGGGCAATAATGGAACCAATGGGGCCGGCGCTAAACACAAAAGCATAGCCTGCCATTTTATTGCCAGTGGTGTCGTAATTAAGAATATATATGGCGATGGCAGGAGCACAAACCCATGTTAAGGCATAGAATATTTGTCCTACAAGCATCCACTGCCAGCTGTCTGCAAACATCCATATCAACGGTGCAGGTATCGTGATAGCCCATCCAAAAACAATTGCATTCTTGCTGCCTGCAAGGTCTGACCAGATTCCGCCTGCTATTGCCAATACACCTAAAAAAGAAGGAATTGACATTATAAATCCAACAATGATATCATTACCGCCGACTTCCTTTATATGTATGGGGAAAAAGCTTGTATACATGGCCAGTCCCAGAGCCCATAGCAGTTCAGCAGCAAAAAGCAAAATCATATCCTTGCGAAAACGCTTGATGTTATTCATACAGCTCCCCGATCCAATATTAAGCACTAAAAAAGCTAATGCATACCAATACAATAATTATAATTATGCGGCAATTATAATTGCCGGCAGTGGAGGGCATATATTGACATTATAGCACGGGCAGTTCTTGTTTACAAATAGAATTGAACAGCTGCTATATCCCCAGGAGCCTTTTTGCGTTCAGCCCGAAAATATCCTTTTTTTCGTCGTCACTGATCTCGGCCAGGGCTATTCTTCCCAGGTTAAAACTCCCGTCATAAAATGGCATGTCTGTTCCAAACAACACTTTTTTTGAACCGGCTTCTCTTACAAGCCATTCAACGTTGCCCTCGTAAGCCATGGAGAGCACCAAATCAAGGTAAAGATTATCATGCATGCATGCCAGCTCCACGGCCTTTTCCATTGCCTTGATGTCACTGCCCCCGGCATGCCCCATGATAAAATTTGCTCTTGGATACATACCTGCTATTCTGCCGACGGCAAGTATACTATCCATGCCCCAGGTGTGCATAAGCACGGGGCACCTCCTTTTATCAGCCTCCTCATAAACAATGTGATAATACTTATGATCCATGGGATATTTATGAAAACCCGGATGGACTTTTATACCTTTTACTTGCGGTATTTTAAGACACCTGTCTATTTCCGCCCTGATTTCCCCTGGATAATTGGGATTTATTGCAGCATACCCTATGAAGCGTCCGGGATATTTCTTGACAGTTTCCATCATAAAATTATTGCCATACGCATAATCGGGGCCGATGGCTGCATGGGCGGAAATACACGCTGCATCTATTCCCAGGGCATCCATGTTCACCAGCATATCTTCTGCTGTTTCCTTCGGGCCGTGAAATGCAGCCCATGGCCCCAGGTGGGCATGACAATCTATAACAAGTATATCATCAAGGGGCAATCCCCTTTTAACCTTTCCAGCGTCAGTCATAACTTGATACCTCCTATAAGGTTCTCAAGGTTTCCTGATGCAATCATCTGCTTTTCCTTGTTGCTGATTCTTGCATATTTTATGAGACTTATGGCAGCAGCGCCTGAAAGTACCGGCATTCCTGTACCGAATATTAACCTGTGTGCTCCAAATCGCTTGCATATCTCCAGTATACCGTCAAATCCCTTGTAACCACTGGTTTCTACATGTAAACCCGGGAATTTCTCAAGTAATGCGTATAAATTCCTGTTAATACGGTAATTAACATCGGATAAAATTACAATAAGCCCAGGATGATTCAAACATAAATTGTGCAGCTCATCCCACGTAACCTGGTCAAGGCCGGCAATCAAGGGTATTTTACACTTCTCCAGCATGTCGAACAATTCCCCGCAGTTCCATCCAGATATGCTGTAACCATGATCGGAAACGGAAGGGAATATCCTTACTGCCTTGATGTTGTTTTCCCTTAACTGCTCCTTCAATAAGGCAGGCGCGGGGAATTCACCCGTATGGTGATGCATGGCAACCCATACCGGGTAAAGGAAGGGATAAGCTGCAATTTCACCCATGAGCATCTTGTTCCCGGTTTTCATGTCGTATTCCCTTGCCATGGAGTGGTATACAAGGGCCTTCTTTATGCCGTAATTATCCATTTTCTTTATTAATTCATCAAGCGTGGAAAAGGACCCGGGATACTTTACACCCCTCATACCGAACGAGCAATTGCAATCAAAAAAGTTCAACGGCTCCATAGTATCTCCTCTCATTCATACACTTTTTCACAAGGCGTCTATTTTCATTAGCCGGTCTTTCCATCAATCCATTCTTCCACCAATAATCCTTTTATACAACATTTTATACAATAATAAACAGTATATCATTTTATGAAGCTGGATACAACTGCTTGTAACGCTTTTCCTGCTTTTTAAAACAGCTTTCAAGTATCCTTTGCATGTTTTGGCCGGGAATTCTCCTGGTGCCAACCTGGCCCTGGCTATATAAAAGGGAGGGGGTTATTTTACAATAATAACCCCCTCCCTTTTTAGTTTATGAATATCCTACAATAATACCTTTACAATAATGCCCCTTTTTCGTGAAAATTTGAGCTTGATTTAAAAGGTGAATATGCCAATAGCAACTTACGAGTTGCACACTTACGAGTTTATAATTGGTGAAGTGATTACAGATATTTGTACAAAGACAACAAGGACTCATATCCAGCTTTGCAAGGGAACTGGAAGGGATTGACGCAAAAATGAGCAATGTGGGGTCTGTGGACTTGAAAAAGCCTTATGAGATGTTATAATTTAGCTTATGATTGAATATAGAATCATTGAGTATAGGGAGGAAACATATAGTGGGTAAATTGGAAATCCGCGGCAAACAATTTTTCTACAATGATAAGCCTTTTAGAATCATATCCGGTGCCATCCATTATTTTCGCGTAGTACCTCAATACTGGGAAGACAGGCTGTCAAAACTTAAGGCTTGTGGTTTCAATACGGTAGAAACATACATACCCTGGAAC
>JAAZDH010000358.1 GCA_012512865.1 Clostridiaceae bacterium
ATAAGGTGAGTGGAGTTTAGGGAAAAGGTGTCAAGGTAACACAGGGACGGGGATAAGGTCACAAAGTCACTTCTTAACCGGGAAAGTCATCTCGCCGTATAGATAGGGTTAAGGTGTACAGGATTTGGGATTTAGGAAAAGGGTATTAGGTTTTAGAGATGTTTTCGGGTATTAGATTGGGGCTTCATGCGACGAATTAAGGTGACCAATATTAGCCTAAGGA
The DNA here is from genome assembly GCA_012512865.1 of Clostridiaceae bacterium. Classification (GTDB taxonomy): domain Bacteria; phylum Bacillota; class Clostridia; order Acetivibrionales; family DUMC01; genus Ch48. Next base: position 224 of record JAAZDH010000358.1, read on the forward strand.
AGTCGTCTCACCGGGTGGTTAGGAATAAGGTGAGTGGAGTTTGGAGTTAAGAGTTAAGATTTTAAGTATGCGTAGCCATCGTTCAAGTATTAGCCTTAGGAAGTCGTCTCGCCAGGTGATTGGGAGTAAGGTGGATGGAATTGGAATTCGGGTTTTAGGAAAAAGGTATCAAGGTTGTGTCACAGGTGATGGCAGAATAAAACAATTGCAATTGATTCGTCTAAAGGTTATAATAATGTCGAAAAAACGAATATTTTATGTAAACTGCAAATATGTATTAATGTTCATGAAAGTAGTATTATTGGTTTGATTGATGCATAAAAATTGTTATACGGCAGGTTTACATGGCATGATGGTTTGCACGGCATGATTAGAATGAAACATAAAATATTTTGTTTTTATTATACCTAAAGTAGGGGTTGGTTGAAATGTATAGACAGAGGAAAAAGGAAAAGGTTAAAATATTGCCGTTGTTGCCTTTAAGAGGGCTCGTGGTTTTTCCATACGTTATTATGCATTTTGATGTGGGAAGGTTGAAATCCATCAAGGCACTGGATGAAGCCATGGTAAATGATCAGCTTATATTTCTCGTGACGCAGAAAGACGCGAGGGATGATTCTCCAAGCGAGAATGAATTATACAGGGTTGGCACGATATCAAAAGTAAAGCAGCTGGTTAAACTGCCCGGGGATACGATAAGGGTTTTGATAGAAGGTATAAGCAGGGCTGAAATCCGGGAATTTGTCCAGACAGAACCTTGTTTTATAGCAAAAGCTGTAGAGCATGAAGTTTCAATGGACGAGGGATATGAAATAGAGATTGAAGCACTGAAAAGGCGGGTAATGGATTCTTTTGGAGAATATGTAAAGCTAAGTAACAAGGTAACGCCGGATATACTTTTAACTATCTCGGCAGTAAATGATGTGGGACAAATGTGCGACATGATAGCATCCAGCTTATTCTTAAAGATTGAGCAAAAGCAAGAGATATTGAATGAGTTCAACCCGATATACAGGATGGAAAAGCTTCTCGATATTCTTATAAAGGAAAATGAAATACTGGAAGTTGAAAGAAGCATAAACTTAAAAGTCCGCAAGCAAATAGACAAGATGCAGAAGGAATACTACCTGAGGGAGCAGCTGAAGGCAATACAAAGCGAGTTGGGCGACAGGGGAGGAATAACTGGAGAAGTTGAAGATTACAGGGATAAGGTTGATAAGGCAAATTTGCCCCCGGACGTGGAAGAGAAGGTGCAAAAGGAACTGGACAGGCTGCTGAAGCTGCCACCGGGCTCCGCCGAAGGAGGGGTTATCAGGACCTATGTAGATTGGATACTGGATCTTCCATGGAATAAAAAAACATTGGAAGTTATTGATTTGAAAAAAGCCGAAGATATACTCAACGAAGACCATTACGAGCTAAAGAACGTGAAAGACAGGATAATTGAATACCTTGCCGTAAGAAAGCTTACCAATAGCCTAAAAGGCCCCATACTATGCCTTGTAGGTCCTCCGGGAGTTGGTAAAACATCTATTGCCAAGTCTATTGCAAGGGCATTGAACAGGAATTACGTAAGGATGTCCCTGGGAGGAATAAAGGATGAAGCTGAGATAAGGGGCCATAGGCGTACTTATGTTGGAGCCATGCCTGGCAGGATTATTTCAGCAATGAAACAGGCAGGGTCAATGAACCCGCTTATTTTGCTGGATGAAATTGATAAAATGAGCAGTGATTTCCGCGGAGATCCTGCATCGGCAATGCTTGAGGTGCTGGATGGGGAGCAGAACTTTGCATTCAGGGACCATTATCTCGAGGTGCCTTTCGATCTTTCGGATGTCCTGTTTATTACCACTGCAAACAATAAGGATGCGATACCTAGGCCCTTGTTGGATAGGATGGAAATAATTGAAATATCAGGGTATACCGAGGAGGAAAAGCTGAATATTGCCATAAAGCATCTTATACCCAAGCAAATCAAGGCCCATGGCCTTAAAAAAGGAAATGTAATATTTGATGAACAGGCTATAAGGGACATAATAGCTTATTATACCCGTGAGGCTGGAGTAAGGAACTTGGAAAGGGAAATAGCAGCTATTTGCAGGAAAACAGTAAGGCGGATTATCGGGGAAAAGAGAAAAGTAATACGGGTTACGGCAAAAAGCGTGGAAAAATACCTGGGAATCAAAAAATTCAGGCATGACAAGGCTGCTGAAAAAGATGAAGTTGGAATTGCCAAGGGTCTTGCATGGACTCCTGTAGGCGGGGATACACTGTCAATCGAGGTTAATATAATGGAAGGAAGCGGCAAACTGGAATTAACGGGGCAACTGGGAGATGTTATGAAAGAATCTGCCAGGGCAGCCATGAGTTTCATCCGTTCAAGGGTTGGCGACTTTAATATTGCAAGGGACTTTCATACGAAGTACGATATACACGTACATGTCCCGGAAGGCGCAATACCGAAGGATGGCCCCTCCGCTGGAATAACCCTTGCCACTGCAATTGTTTCTGTGTTGACGGGTATTCCTGTAAAAAGAAATGTTGCTATGACAGGAGAGATAACATTAAGGGGAAGAATATTGCCTGTAGGCGGTTTGAAGGAAAAAGTGCTGGCCGCACATAGGGCAGGTTTGGATACAATAATTGTGCCTGCTGATAATAAAAAAGATATTGAAGAATTACCTGAAAATATCAGGGGGAAAATAAAAATAATATATGCTTCTGATATGGATACGGTGCTGAATGCCGCCATGACGAAAAAAATAGGAAAGGCGAAATATGAACCTAAAAGCACGGAAGAACATCAGAAAGATATTATCATGGCAGGGGAGCAGCAAATTATAAGCTGTGTTGAGGATAAAGATCAAGTGATGTAGATGTGAGCTTAAAACCCTATTGGCTTTCCAGCGTTTTGCCGGAAAGCCAATAAGGTTTTAAAAATAAGTGTTAAGCACGTCAATGGCACATTTTTCAATCATGATTTCGCCATATTCATTGAGGTAACCTTCAAAGAAAGAGGAATTAAACACTCTTTTCCCATATTCGCTTAGCAAGGAATCTATCTGGACGTAGTTAAGAGGTTTTGCGCTTTTTAAAAGGAGGTAGTACATATCCTTGAGTTTATACAAGTAGCTTTCACCTGAAAACATATTGTATATTTTATCCACCACCCTGCAAATATCATCAAGGGTGTTAAAACAATATATCATTCTCACAGGATAAACTATCCTGCGGGCTTTTCGTTTTACCTTGGCATCAGTCTTTTTTATCCTGCTCTTGATATATTTTTGCAAGGATTCTAAATCCGTATTTTCATCCAGCTGGGTTATTGTAATAATAAATCCTTCTGCCATATCGCAAACAGGCTCAAATACAATATGCGCATTGGAAAAATCAAAACCATATTGTGTTTCAGCCTGTTCAATCATATCCCAAAGCAATTCCTGTGCCGCGTTGGAATTGTAAGTAAGGGATTCAAGGTCTATATTTCTTTCCTTTAAGTCATTTAATGAAATTGTAACTTTAATCTTGTTGTCACTTATTTTTTCTATTTTCATATAAATCACCACGATTCCGTTTATTCTACCATCATCAACTTCTATTATACTTTGTAATTAAGAAATTGAGAAGACCTAAAATTGATTTTGCTGCAAAAAGTCGGATTTAAGCTTGATTTAGCTTATAGTTGGCGTTTAATCCCGGAAAGCAAAAGTATAATTGGAATTCCCTTATGAAATATTGGAATTTCCCATCATATCAGTTATAATAATAAGCATAAATCGCATATACGGGCACGTAAGATAAGATAATTTATATTAGAGTTGTTTTATATTTATTTATATTACATCTTAGTTATATTATTGTTTTATTATTATTGATTATTGGAGGATAAGCCCATGATGCGCCGTTCAAGGAATCCTGTAATTCTTGTGGTTTTTGTGCTGGTAGGGGGATTACTGGGAGGTATTCTCGGGGAAATATTGTCCCAACTGCAAGGGCTGGAGTGGATAAAGATGGGAGGAGCAAACGGGTACAGGCAGCTCTTTTCCTTTTCTCTCAACCCCTTGATTAGTACAAATTTCCTGGATTTCAGCCTTAGTCTTGCCTTAAGGATCAATTTTGGGAGCTTAATCGGAATAATAGCCGGGATATTACTCTATTTCAGGACGTGAAAAACATGGCAAAGAAAATAATACTTGCATCGTCATCGCCTCGAAGGAAGCTATTATTGGAGCAATGGGGAGTACCTTTTGAAATCATGCCTTGCAGCTTGGGTGAAGAAAATATAAATTTTCCCGGGGAACCCGGGATTAAAGTAGAAAAGCTTGCATTGATGAAAGCACTGGATGTGGCCCAAAGAACGGAAAACAGCCTTATATTAGGGGCGGATACCATTGTTGTCCTTGATGGTCTAATTTTAGGGAAACCCGTAAATGACGAGGATGCTTATAGTATGCTTGGAAAATTAAGCGGAAAATGTCATGAAGTGTTGACAGGCGTAGCCATGGTAGATTCAGAAAAGGGCATATTCAAGACAGGACATGAAAAAACAAAGGTTTACTTTAGAGAAATCAGCGATAAGGAAATCAGGGAGTATATATACACGGGAGAACCGAAAGACAAGGCCGGTGCATATGCAATACAGGGGAAAGGGGCATTGTTTGTAGAAAAAATTGATGGAAGCTATACCAATGTAGTAGGGCTTCCTTACGAGCTTGTACAAAGTATGCTGAAAGAATTTGGCATTATTATATAAAAGGGCAAATTTATATACTTAAAAATGAGAAAAAAAGGAAGAAGGGTGTTGATCTCCCCGGTTAAATGTTATATAATGTAAATAATGCCATAAATATATATACATGAGAATAACAGGATAGTTTGTTATTATGCCGGATTTTATGTCGAACAATTAAGTAAAAGAACCGGGGAAAAGTTATTTATTACTTGAAAAAAATTTAAATTTAAGTTTATAATATTAATATGTATGACAATACATAAATACTATTCCCCGGTAGGTTGAAACCATAAGAACTACTTATACCTGGCGGGGAGGTAATTGAAAATTGACAAGTAAGTTAAAAATCAAGGATTTACCATTGGATGAAAGGCCGTACGAGAAGTTGGAGAAATATGGACCGGAAGTGCTTTCCAATGCAGAGCTCCTGGCAATAATTATCAGGTGCGGAAACAGGAATGAAACTTCCGTATCTTTAGCCCAGCGGTTGCTTATGCAGGATGAAGAAGGAAGGGGTCCGGCCTATCTCCATAACTTATCCTTGGAGCAGTTACGGAAGCTTAAGGGTATTGGACGAGTTAAAGCAATTCAAATTAAGGCCTTGATGGAGTTTTCGAAAAGGGTTGCATCGACCTTTAGCAATAACGGAAAGATTGTAATAAGGTGTTCAAGCGATGTAAGCAGGTTGTTGATGGAGGAAATGCGGCATTTGAAGAAAGAGGTGTTCAAAACAATCCTGGTGAATACGAAGAACCAGTTAATAAAACTGGTAAACGTTTCAATAGGCAGCTTGAGTGCTTCTATTGTTCATCCAAGGGAGGTTTTTTCCGAGGCCGTAAAAGCTGGGGCTTCATCTGTCATATTCGTGCATAATCATCCCAGTGGTGACCCTGAACCAAGCATGGAAGACATTGAAACGACGAGAAAATTGGTGGATGCAGGGAATATACTCGGGATAAAAGTATTGGACCACATAATTATCGGTGATGGTATTTATACTAGTCTAAAAGAGAAAGGATTAATTTGATATGGGTTTGTTTGGTAAAGATATAGGTATTGATTTGGGTACCGCCAACACTATTGTTCATGTTAAAGGCAAGGGTATAGTGATTAGGGAACCATCCGTCGTGGCAGTTAATAAAAAGACAGGCACGATTATCACCGTGGGCGATGCAGCCAAAAGCATGATAGGCCGTACTCCGGGAGATATCGTGGCCATAAGGCCGCTGAAAGACGGGGTAATAGCGGATTTTGACATAACTTTAAGCATGCTCAAGTATTTTATAAGAAAAACCACTAAGAGCACATTCATTTCAAAGCCGAGGGTGCTGATTTGTGTGCCCACCGGCGTTACCGAGGTGGAGAAGAGGGCAGTTGAAGAGGCTACTTACCAAGCCGGGGGCAGACAGGTCCTGCTTATCGAAGAACCAATGGCTGCGGCTATTGGTGCCAATTTGCCCGTGGAAGAACCAACAGGAAGCATGGTTGTCGATATTGGGGGGGGTACCAGCGAGGTTGCCGTGATATCCCTTGGAGGCATTGTTACCAGCCGGTCTTTAAGAATTGCCGGTGATGAATTTGACCAGGCCATTGTCAATTATATAAAAAGGGAATACAGCTTAATGATTGGAGAGCGCACGGCGGAAGAAATCAAGGTGACCATTGGCGCTGCATATCCGAAACTGTCTGAAGAGACAATGAGCATACGCGGAAGGGATATGGTTTCGGGTCTTCCCAAGAATATTAGTATTACATCGTCGGAAATAACTGAAGCATTGAGAGATCCTGTTTATGCCATTATTGATGCAATAAAGTATACAATGGAAAGAACTCCGCCTGAACTTGCGTCCGATATAATGGACAAGGGAATAATGCTTACGGGTGGAGGCGCGCTTTTAAGCGGTTTGGACAAGCTTATTGCAAAGGAAGTAGGCGTACCGGTCAACATTGCCGAAAATCCGCTTGATTGTGTTGCACTTGGTTCTGGAAAAGTGCTGGAAGAAATAGAAACATTGAAAAAAGTATTGGTTTCTCCCAGAAAATTTGTTTAAGGAGGGAAACTTGAGCCGTTGAAGCAGCTGGCACGCCTATTAAAAAATAGTGCAATAATACTGTTGCTTGTTACTATTGTATTATTGATCATGATGGGGATGTCCTACTCAAACAGGGATATACTGAAAACTGCCAGGAATATTGTAACTGTTCCATTATCACCGCTCCAAAAATTTTTTTTGTCTACGGGGAAAAATATCGAGCATTTTTTTTCCACTTTCAAGCAGCTAAAAACTTTAAAAGATGAAAATGAGAAACTGAAAATTAGAATAAATGAACTGGAAAAGGAAAACAGGGAACTTATCGAATACAGGGATAAAGTTGAAGAGTTAAAGGAAGCATTGAAACTAAAATCACAATTTGAAGATTATGAAGTGATAGGTGCCAATATAATAGCCATAGATGCAGGCAACTGGTTTAATATATTTACAATTGATGTTGGCAAGAAAGACGGTATTGATGTTGATTACCCGGTTATTACAAGCACAAGGGGACTTGTAGGCAGGGTTTTAAGTGCGGATTTGACTTCTTCCAAGGTCTTGTCAATTATTGACGAAGATAGTGTTGTAAGCTGTTGGCTCTCAAAAAGCGGGGACGGGCATGTAATAGTTAAAGGGGATTTAACGTTGGAAGAAGAAGGGCTTTGCATTGTGCAAAACATTCCTTTTAATTTGGACATAGCTGTTGGCGATGTGGTTGAAACATCAGGGTTGGGAGGCATATATCCCAAGGGAATCCTTGTGGGAAAGGTAAGCGAAATAAGGCAGGCAGACGGTGACCTGGACAGGTATGGCATCGTAGAGCCGGAGGTTGATTTCAAGAGGCTCCGGGAAGTGTTCGTGCTAAAAAAGAAATGAAATAAGAAAAAAGAACAAGAAAAAAGGAATAAAAAAGAAATAAAATAAAGAGGAGCAAAAAAGGAATAAGCCGGGGAAAAATTGACAAGAGAGAAGTCCATGAGGAAAAAAATTATCTTTAATGTAGCAAGTATTTTTATTTTAATACTTGTGCAGACAACTATTCTGGATTATATTAAAATTAAAGGTATTAAACCTAACCTGGTGCTTATATATGTCATATGCATGTCGATATTGGAAGGCAGCAAGGAAGGAGCTGTCATAGGCTTTTTTTCAGGGTTGTTGCAAGACATAGTATCAGGTAAAATACTGGGGCTTTATTCATTATTCAGTATGTACCTGGGGGCAATTGTCGGATTTGCAAGCAAAAAGTTGTATAAAGACAATATCCTGGTTGTTGTGGTGTTTACTTTTTTTTTGACAGGATTTTACGAATGCGGGGTGTATTTCGCGGGCAAAATCGGGGATTTGCAAAGCCAGCACTTCCTCTATTTTCTTAAATGGCGGGCATTCCCCGAAGCTTTATATAACAGTGTTTTTTCCATGTTGATGTATTTTTTGCTGCTTAGGATAAATGCAAGGATTAACCTTGAGAGCAGAACGACAAAGATGTATTAGAATTGTGTATCGATAATTATTTACCAATCAACAGGTTTATTTTGGGGGTAAACATTATGGAGGACAACAACAATATAGTTTTTAAGGCAACAAACAATGGCCTTATTCTTATAATGAACGAATCTGATGATTTTGAAAAAATATACGGGCAAGTGGAAAAAAGGCTTAATGCTGCAGGCAGGTTTTTTAAAGGTTCATCCCTTGCAGTAAGGTATAGGGGGAAAAAATTCACGGAAGATGAAGAAGAGAAGCTTCGCCGATTGATGGAAGAAAAAACCGAGGCTGAAATAAAAAGCTTTGAAGAAGATAAGGGTTATGACGTGAAGATTCCCGATAAAAATTTTGAAATTGAGGAGAATGATGAACCTGGACAATATTTCAGCAGTTTTTATTTTAGGGATATAGAGGAGGGAATAACAAGGTTTTACAAGGGTACAGTGCGCTCGGGCCAATTGATTAGTTTTAACGGCAACGTGGTTATACTGGGGGATGTTAATCCGGGGGCTGAAATACAAGCGGCAGGCAATATTATTGTGCTGGGATACCTGAGAGGAATCGTTCATGCAGGCATGGACGGTAATAAGGAGGCTGTTGTTGTGGCACTTAATCTGCAGCCTGTACAATTGCGGATTGCAAATATTATAACCCGTCCTCCCGATGGAACGGAAAACAAGGGAGCGATAGTACCTGAAATAGCTTATATCAAGGATGACCAGGTATACATCGAGAGGCTTTTGCCCCAAAGATAATAAAAGATAGTACAAGAAAGGGATAATACAAGAAAAAAGACAATGGAATAAAAAAGATAATGCGAGAAAAAAGATGGGACAGGCAAAAGATAGCACAGGCGGAAAAGCAAGGCATGCTGGAGAGCAAAGGATAAAAATGCAGCATAATGAAAAATAAAGAAAAATATAGTATAATAAAGTATTATGGCGAAATAGACGAATAATATGTCGTAAAGATTGACAAATTGACAAAACAAATATATATTTTTCTAAGACGGACATATATGGGAGGTTAATTGTAATGGGAGAAGTCATAGTGATTACTTCCGGAAAAGGCGGTGTAGGAAAAACGACAACAGTTGCAAACGTCGGGACCGGCCTTGCCCTTCGGAATAAGAAAGTTGTACTCATGGATGCGGATATAGGTTTGAGGAACCTAGACCTGGTGATGGGGCTTGAAAACAGGGTTGTATTTGACCTCGTAGACGTAGTGGAAGGAAGATGTAAATTAAGAAATGCTCTGGTGAAAGATAAGAGATTTGAAGGGCTTTTCCTCCTGCCTGCAGCCCAGACAAGGGATAAAACTGCATTGAAGCCCGAGCAGATGATCAAGCTTTGCGAAGAATTGAGGAAAGAATATGATTATACATTGATTGACTGTCCAGCCGGGATTGAACAGGGCTTTCACAATGCTGTTGTTGGTGCCGACAGGGCTATCGTGGTTACCACTCCTGAAGTCTCCGCGGTAAGGGATGCAGATAGGGTCATAGGACTTCTTGAAGCGAAAGAATTAAGGAATCCACGCCTCTTGATAAACAGGATCAGGGTCGAAATGGTAAAACGCGGTGAAATGATGAGCATAGAAGATGTTAAAGATATATTGGCCGTTGACTTGATAGGTATAGTGCCGGATGATGAAAAAATCGTAGTATCCACTAACAGGGGCGAGCCTATTATATCAGATCAAAAATCATTGGCAGGACAAGCTTACAGGAACATTGCGCAACGTATAGATGGTGAAGATGTGCCATTTCTCAACCTGGAAGATGATGAAGGTTTTGTTTTTAAATTAAAGAAACTATTAGGCATCAAAACTACCTGAAAAGGAGAATAATCATGATTCTGGATTTTTTCAGCTTTTTTACGAGGCCAAAAGCGTCAAAGGAAATCGCAAAAGAAAGGTTAAAACTCGTGTTGATTCACGATAGGGCCAACGTATCACCTCAATTCCTGGAAATGATAAAGAGTGAAATCATGAAAGTTATAACAAATTATATTGATATTGACGAGAGTGCCCTTGACATACAACTTACCCGGACCAAGAGCGAAGACGGGGAAAGTATTGTGCCGGCATTGGTGGCGAATATTCCCATAAAAAGCATAAAACAAAAATAATGAAACGAACACCAAGGAATCAGGCTGATATTTATGAATATAGCATTGGTTGCACATGACAAGAAAAAGGAATTAATGGTTGATTTTTGCATTGCTTATAAATTCATACTTCAAAAACATAATTTATATGCAACAGGCACTACCGGGACAATTATTGCCGAAGAAACAGGTTTAAATGTATATAAATTCTTCCCCGGCCCCCTTGGAGGAGCTCAACAGATAGAGGGCAGGGTTGCTTGCAATGAAATAGACATGGTCATTTTTTTCAGGGACCCTTCAACTTCCCAGGAGTATGAACCTGACGTAAACCCGATTCTCAGGCTTTGCGATTTGAATAACATACCCATAGCAACAAACATTGCTACTGCAGAGATATTAATAAAGGGGCTCGAAAGGGGCGACCTTGGGTGGAGGGAACTGGTAAACAGGTAGCAGGCAGGTAAACATGTATAAGAATGTAAGCGGGGGGCAGGCAAGCAACCAAGCGAGCTGGCAAGTATAAACAAGCAAACATAAACTAGCAAACGCAAACAAGCAAATATGGACGGGAAAGCGAGGAGGGAATCAGCTTTCCGGTATCCTGCTTTCAACCCTTTCCGCCACGATGTACCGCGGCCTTCCTTTTACCTCCTCGTAAATCTTGGCGATGTATGTTCCGATTATACCAAGGCTTATCATCAAGGCGCTTCCGATTACCAGGAGAAGAAGGATAACCGTTGTAAAGCCGCTGTAGGCTATTCCCCTTAGTTTCATGTACAGGGTTTGGACGCCAAGTATTAATGAACCAAGCAAAAAAATCAAGCCCATGATGGTAACTATTTGAAGGGGCAGCGACGAAAAGGATGTAATAGCGTTTATTGCAAGCTTGAACAGCTTGAAAAGCGACCACTTTGATTCCCCGAAAGCCCTGTTTTTAGTGCTGAAGGGGATACTTACGCGCTTGAATCCAACCCATGCGGACATACCCCTGAAAAAGGTATTCCTCTCATTCATGCTTCGCCATGCCTGGAGGACCTTTTTATCCAATAGCTTGAAATCGGAAGCCTGCTTTATATCAAACCCTGAAAATTTGCTTAATATGCTGTAAAAAAGGGAAGCCCCCACCTTGTTGACAAGGTTTTCCTGGGGCCGTAAGGCCTTGACCCCTTCAACTACTTCATATCCATCTTCCTTCCAAAGGCGAACCATCTCGGGAATCAGTTCCGGGGGATGTTGGAGGTCTGAATCCATTATAATGCAAGCATCTCCGCTTGCGGCTTCCAATCCTGCGCAAAGGGCCGCTTCCTTGCCAAAATTCCTGCTGAGCCTTAATGCCTTGATTCCGGGATATGACTCGGCCAGCTTTTGTAAAACTTGCCAGGTGTTATCCGTGGAACCATCATCAATGAGTATAACCTCATACCTTATCCCCGTCTTTAAAATGTAGTTCCTGATGATACCAATATTCTCGAAAATCCAGGGTTCCTCGTTGTAAACGGGAATCACCACGGTTAGCAATGAATCACTCATTCCTGGTCTATAAATCCTAGTCCTATCCATTTAAACTAACTTTTGTTTCCGCTCCTTTCCTGGTTACCTGCAAGACATTTTAGCATATGTATCGGGAAATATAACTGTCTTAAGGGATTAACCAATTTTCTTACACTCCCGGGTTCTATAAATCATTTTAACCCGGTTCTTTAACAAGAGCAACAGGAGGATTATAACAGAAGCAAGGTTTATGGCAGCTCCCATGTAAAATTTCTCCGGCACAAACCACAACTCTATCTCGTGGTAGCCTGCTTCGAGTTCAAAGGCCAGGAGGCAATCATCTATGGCCATTGTCTCGGTTTCACGGCCGTCCACCTTGACATGCCATCCTTTATTGTATGGTATTGTCATTACCATAAGGCAGTTATTTTCAGCTTCTGCATGGCCTACTACCCTGGTGTCGGTATAGCTTTCGATGGTCATTGTATTTTTACTTATAAGGGACATTGCCCTTTCAAAGGATTCCTGGTTTAAACCATAGGAAAATATTTCAAACCAGCCCGATTCCGGGGCGGTTTCATTGAAGGTAAGTTCAAGTTCAACTAAAGCGCCGGCTTCGCAAAATCCGGGGTTGATAATGGTAGAATGACTGGGATTAAAAGAGATCTCCCTGCTATCCACCTTGACAACACCCTTGCCTTCCATCTTGTAGGGTGCTTTATAGTAAAGGTAAACCTGCTGGTCGTTTTTTACTTGAAATCTTATCCTGGCCGTGGAACTTGTCTCCTTGTTGGGACGGGTGAAGTTATAGTACTGTGTTCCCAGGCTGCTAAAGGTCAAGTTAAAGTGGGTTCCATGCTCCTGTCCCACGGGGACAAGGATATCGTCTATGCCGCAAATATATTTAATAAAGGTATTTTGGGTTTCAAAGGGGTTTGTCCAAGCACTGTGGAATTTTTTCAGGTCAAGGGGAGCCAGGAAACCCGGTGACAAGGCATAAGGATTCCTGTAAACGGTTATTTCTTCGGTCGAACCAATATTTTCGTATAAGCGTTCCTCGATGTTCAAGGAACGGCGAAGCAGGTATTTAATACCGAAAATGGAGTCCAGTATTGCAGTAGAACCTTCGTATTCGTAGCTATTGATGCTGTTGCTGTTGTAGCCCATGTTTTTAAACATTCTGACTGTCTTCACCGGTAAAGTGGACGAAAAAATCGAAAGGCCTTGATAGTTGTATAAAAATGGATCATTTGTTGTTTTTGGAGGAATGATTTCCATGCGGTAGAAACCTTCATCTTCTTTCTTGATGTCAGAAACCCACTTGCGAATTTCGGCAACTTCCTTGCCACTGGAATATCCCTCGCGGCTTGAGTACCCTTCAATTATATCGATATTAATGGTGGTAATGATTGTATTGGCCGTTATTTCGGCAATTATCACCAGGAAAATGGTCAAGGACTTTAACAGGATAGGATTCCTGGTTTTACATGATTTGTCAATCGTGAGGGCGACAGCATGTAGTGCAACGGCAATCATGCTTGAATACAGCGTTGTATATTCAATGGACGGGCTGTTGAATTTCCGGGAAACAACGATAATCCCGAAAATACACATGCTTATCATGCCTACTTGTTTTCCCGTGAATTCATGAATCCTCTTGCAGGCTTCATAGCTTATCGACAGGACGAGGAATATGTAAACAAATGAAAACCGGTAGGGGACCTGGTTGGGATAATGAAACCCGTGCCATATAAAATCCAGTACATTTAGGTTGAAACTCAGGATTAAAACTGAAAGCAGGGCCAGGTGCATGAGTTTTTCTTTGAGCTTGATGCTCCTGCATAAAAAATAAGCAGGTATAAGAATGAGAACGATAATCCCGCAGTACAGGTTGGGCATTCCTTCACGTATTGAGGGTAAGGCAGCGGTAAAGTGCCTGGTGATAAAGTCAAATATTTCAAAGTAGTGAAAAATGTTTCTCGGAAACGAGTCGTTGGCAGCGGAAGTTATTCTAAGGGCAAAATAGGTGGGAAGCAGGAGTACCGCGGAAAGCCCCGCGGCCAAGATCGAAAACCCGGCAAATTTTAATGTTTTCTTGATTATTGCTGAAAACTGCCTGGGACTGTTATAACGAAAAAGGCAAAGCGGGTAATAGAGTACGAGAAAAAAGCAGATGAAAAAAGCGATATAAAAATTGGAAAAAAGCGCTATTGCAAATGTAATGCAATACAACAGGCCGCGTGAATCACGACATAATTTCACCAGCCCCAGTATGATAAGCGGCAGCAGGAAAATTGAATCCAGCCACATGATGTTCCATGAGAATGCCAGTACGTAACCGGAAAGTGCATAAAGCGTTGAAAATGCTGCAGTAACCAGGTTTTGTTCATCGTGGACACCTTTGAGGTAAATGGTAAAACATGCACCCGCCAGGCCCACCTTTAGCAATGTTAAGAAAAGCACCGCCTCGGCCAGGTATTCTTTTGGGAACAGGACTGTAAGCAAGTTTAGCGGGCTTGCCAGGTAATATGCATATAGCGGCAGGAAGTTGGTGCCTAGCCCCCCCGACCAGGAATACAATAAACTTGAAAAGGATTTCAGCTTATCCTGCAAGCCGGATATAAAGGGGGCATATTGGTGGTAAAGATCGATTATCAGCAAATCCCATTTTCCAAAGGGATATATTCCCAGGATTGCATAGGCTGTCCCAAGAATAATCACGGGGGAAAGAAAGGACATAATCACTACGTGGTGTCTTTTTAAAAGCATGTGGCATTTTTTCAAAAGCAAGCCTATTTGTTTTAAAAATTGTTTTAAAATAGGAGCTTCTTGTCTCAAGCTATTTCATCATCCTTTGTACCAGCCAAGTGTATTAAACACGGCATATAGCGTGTTTTGTTTTTATTCACCTTGTTTTATTTATCATGTTTTTCATAATTATGTTTTTTCCTGTCTTGCCTTTATCTATTATGACATATGCCTGTAATATTATCAAGTGATATTAATCTTGTGGGTGTATTTATTTTATATGACACATGATATGGCAAAACGACTTCCGAGGGCTAATATTTAGGCAAAACTTATGCATATTTAAAATTACAAGCATCTCTCTTCATTAACTATACAGCGTGATGATTTCCTTAGGCTAATATTGGAGCAAAGCTTACGGCTAGTTGTGCTTAAGGCCAGAAAAAATCCGTAACTCACCACATGGATGTGGCGAGCCGTCACCTTAAGCCATGGATGGCGAGTGTGACGAGTAGGATTTTTTCGCCAGCCTTAAGCATTACTATCCGTAGCTGAAGCGACCATATTAGCCTAAGGAAGTCAT